>JAICIM010000206.1 GCA_025928885.1 Ktedonobacteraceae bacterium
GTTCATAGGTCCCAGCGTCTTTGCTCTGGCCGATCCAGCGATCTTAGAACAGAGGTTCAAAAGCGCTGGATTTCACGATATCGCGACAGAGGCCATTCCGCTCCATCTCCACATGCCCTCAGTCGATGCATTTGTGAAAACGCGGCTGGGTATGGTAGCTGGTGCCACACAGCACCTCAGTTCTCAGGAACAGCAGGACTTATTGGACCAGGTGCGGCAAGAGTTGCGTCAGTTCGAGGGACCGGACGGCATCAACATGGGCGCAGAAACGCTGCTGGGCGTAGGCTGCAAGTAGGTTCAGCTTTCCACAACTGAGAGCGACGTTGTATAGTGGAAGGAGGCAAACACCTATATACACACGTACACTAGCAGTTGGAGAGCATTTATGGTAATATTGGGAAAAAGCGGATTAGAGGTCACGCAGCTCTGCCTGGGCGGCAACGTCTTTGGTTGGACCGCCGACGAAGAGACCTCATTCCAGGTGCTTGACACCTATCTGGAAGCGGGTGGCAACTTTATCGATAGCGCTGATGCCTATTCGGCCTGGGTGCCGGGCCATCATGGCGGCGAATCGGAGACGGTGCTGGGGCGCTGGCTACACAAGCGCAAGAATCGCGACCGCATCATTCTGGCGACAAAAGTTGGGAGCCTCAATCCAGAGGCTCCTGGCAAACCCAATCTCTCGCGCCGCCACATCCTCAAGGCCGTTGAAGACTCGCTGCGCCGCCTCCAGACCGACTATATCGATCTTTATCAGGCTCACCGCGACGACGAGACAGCCTCATTAGAAGAGACGCTGGCGACATTTGCCGATCTGGTGAAGCAGGGCAAGGTGCGGGCCATCGGAGCCTCAAATTATAGCCCGCAGCGCCTCGCCGAAGCGCTCAGCATCAGTAAGCAGCACGGCTATCCACGCTATGAGAGCCTGCAGCCGTTCTACAATCTGGTTGGGCGCAAGGGCTACGAGGCCGAACTGGAAGAGGTCTGCCTCAAAGAAGAAATTGGCGTGATTCCGTACTCCGCGCTGGCCTCTGGCTTTCTCAGCGGCAAGTATCGCCCCGACAAAGAGCTGCCAAAGACGCCGCGTGCTCAGGGAGTGCAATCGCGCTACTGGAACGAGCGCAGCTTCGCCGTGCTGGCCGAGATGGACAGGCTCGCCGTTCACTATCAGGCCACACATACACAGATCGCCCTGGCCTGGTTAATAGCGCGTCCGGGCATCACCGCGCCCATTGCCAGCGCCACCTCAATCCAGCAGACGCACGAGTTGATGGGGGCGCTCAAGCTCAGGTTGGATCAGGATACCATCGAGGCGCTGACGAAGGTTAGCGAAGGGCTATAACGCGTTCAGGTCGCTTGCTCAATTGAATCCATTTCGTCATCAAAGACGGAAGCATGGTCGCGATCGATGGGCAGGGTGAAGCTGAAGGTCGCTCCCTTGCCCTCTTCGCTCTCCAGCCAGATCTGGCCCTCCTGTCGCCGAATAATCTCTGCCGCGATATGCAGGCCCAGGCCAAGCCCCGATACGGTGCTGGCGCGGAGATCTTCCAGACGATAGAAGGGGGAAAAGACGTTCGTCCGCTCTTCCTCTGGCACGCCCGGCCCAAAGTCCTGTACTGAGAGGGTCACAACGTTGCTATCAAACGACGTTTTGACCAGGATACGATCGGTTTCGGGCGCGTACTTGATGGCGTTGCTCAGGAAGTTGGTAATCACCTGCCCGATGCGCATGCGATCCCCCCAGATCGTCTGCCCGGTGATTCCCTCGCGGCAGATCATGTGGCGCTCAGTGGTGGGGCGCAGCTCCTCGATGATCTCGTTGACCAGCACATCGAAGTCGAAATACTCTTCGCGAAATTGCAGTTTGCCAGCGGTGATGCGCGTGACATCGAGAAAATCGTCAACCAGCCCGGTAAGCTTGTTCACCTGTGAATCCATGCGTTCGGCCAGACGCGCAATCTGCTCGTTTGTTCCCGGCACATAGCGCTTGCGAAACAGTTGGGCATATCCCTTGAGGCTGGTGAGCGGCGTCTTAAGTTCATGCACCACCATGCTGATAAACTCGCTACGCCGCTTCTCCAATTCGCGGGCGGCAAACTGCTCACTTAACAGCTTCTCGCGCTCAATCTCGGCTTTTTTGCGCTCGATGGCATAGCGAATTACGCGCTGAAGCAGCTCTCCCTGCATTTGTCCTTTGGTAATATAATCATCGGCTCCTGCCTGTAATGCCTGAATATCGATCTCGCCGCCATCAGACGCGCCCGTGAGCAGGATGATCGGGCGGGTATATCCCTGGCGACGAGCAGCTTTGAGCAGATCGATGCCGTTGTGCTCCCCCAACATATAATCGAGCATGCAGATATCGTGCTCCTCCGCCAGCATGCGTACCAGCCCATCTTCATAGGTCCGCTCCCAGAGCACATCGTAGTGGGTCGCGAGAATCTTTGCCAGCAGCTTTTGCAGAAGAATGTAATCTTCTTCGTCGTCCTCAATGAGCAGGATTCTGGTCAAATGTCGATCCATACGTCTCTCTCTTCGTATCAGGTGGCAAGGTGACGATCTCAAACCAGTATTTTTCGAGCGTCTGCATCACCTCAATCAACGTCTCAAACGTCACCGGCTTCGTGATGAAAGAACTGACTCCCAGCGCATACGTACGATAGATATCCTCTTCGGCTTTGGAGGTCGTAAAGACGACGATGGGGATATCGCGCAAATCCTCATGGCGCTTGATCTCTTTAAGCGCCTCCCGCCCATCTTTGCGGGGCATATTCAGATCAAGCAGAATGATGCCGGGCCGTGGAGCTTTTTCGGGATCGGTGTAGTTGCCGCGCCGCAGCAGGTAATCGAGCAGTTCCTCGCCATCCTGCACGCTGTAGAGCGTATTGAGCAGCCGGCCTTTCTGGAGCGCCTTCTGTGTGAGCAGAATGTCGTCCTCATCATCATCTGCCATCAAAATTACAATTGGTGCCGGTCGTAACATATGTCATTATCTCTTTTCTGGGCTAGTCTGACAGGCGGGTAGGGTGACGATAAACGTCGAGCCTTTGCCGGGCGTGCTGCTGGCCGTAATGGTCCCGCCGTGCCGCTCAACAATTTTGCGTACCACGGCAAGCCCAATGCCGGTCCCTTCATAAGAGCCACGCCCATGCAGGCGTTGAAAAACGGTAAAGATGCGGTCCAGGTACTTTTCGTCGAAGCCGATGCCGCTATCTTCAACGAAGAGCATATACTCTTTGGGCGCGTCGGACAGCTCCCGTAGCTCCGTATGTACCCTGACGTGCGGCGGCTGACCCGGTTGATGAAACTTGAGTGCGTTGCCGAGCAGGTTTTGCAGCATTTGATACATCTGGCGCGGATCAGCCTCAAGCGTCGGAAGGTCTCCCTCCACCTCAATATTGCCCTGCGTCGTTTGCAGGCGCGACGAGAGATCGTCGATCACATCATGCATGATGACGTTGAGATCGACCTGCGCGAACGGTTGAGCCTTCGTGGTGACGCGCGAGAAGGTCAACAGATCTTCGATCAGGACGCGCATTCGCCCGGCAGAGTTGCGCATACGGTCCAGATAGGACTTGCCCTCGCCCAGCTGCTTGCCATACTCTTCTTCCAACAAATTGCCAAACGCCTGAATCTTGCGCAGCGGCTCCTGCAAGTCATGGGAGGCAACGTAGGCAAAATCTTGCAACTCCTGATTGCTCCGTTGCAGTTCGGTATTGAGCTGGTGCAGCGTCTCCGTTCTGGTCGCCACCAACGATTCGAGATTGGCGTTGAGATCCTGAAGGCGTTGATTCACCTGTATGACCTCTTGCTCGGCCAGCTTGCGTTCGGTGATATCGATATTCACGCCGATCATACGCCGGGGGCGGCCAGCGTCGTCATAATGCGTCACCTCGCCTTTAGCCAGGAGCCAGCGCTCTGTGCCATCGGGCCAGATCACGCGAAACTCGGTATTGTAGGGGGGGCCACCACTGACAGCTCCTTGCAGACTTGCCTGAGCCTGTTGCAAATCGTCGGGATGGACGCGTTGCTCCCAGTTTTTATATTTACCCTCAAATCCGCCTGGAGGCAGGCCGTAGAGGACCTCAAGCTCAGGGGTCCAGAAGATCGCGTTGGTCTGGATATCCCATTCAAACGTGCCGATATGGGCTGCCTGTTGTGCCAGCGTGAGCCGTTGCCGCGCATTTTCTGCTTCGGTGCGGGCGTGGCGTTCGCGTTCCAGCAAGCTCAGGCGCTCCACCGCCAGCGCGAGGCCGTTGGCAATCGTCTCGATCGTCTGGAGCACCACATCGCCGAGCTTATAGCGTGTGAACAGCGCGAGGACGCCGATCAGTCGCTCTCCCACCAGCAAAGGATAGCCCGTGAAAGCAACCATTCCTTCTCGCCTGGCCCACTCCTTGTCGCCAATGAGCGGATCGCTGATCACATCGTTCGTCATGTGCGGGACCCGTTCAGAAGCAATCAGGCCAATTTTTAACGCGCCAACGGGAACGCGGGCGTGCGCTCCGTCCAGGTGTGTGTACATGCCCGAACTGGACTGAAGCTCCAGCACATTCTCCGTTTCATTGAGCAGCCAGATACGAGCAAAGGCAGCGTCCAGGTGGCGCACTAATGCCTCAGTACAGGCCGTCAGCATGCCCTGGAGGGTATCCTCCGTGTTCTGTATAATACTGATCTCAAGGCTCAATTTGCCCAATGGCCCCAACCTGAAACGGGGTGCATCCACGTTTTGCTGAGGTTGTGTTTGGGCCTGGGAAGAAGGTTGATCGTTCAAGGGTTACTCGCTGATCCTTTCTTCTGAGTTCTCCCGGCAGGAGTAAATGAGGAGGAGCATCACTGACGGGTTGCTACACCCAGGGACGACTTATCGCTGCCCCCCAGGATATCAAAAATTGCGCAGTCTGTCCAGCGAAAAACCAATACGCATAGCTATTTCATCCATTGGCCCGGACAGCCAATCGGGCATAGTCGCGCGGCTACGCAAGACTTTGCCCGATTGGCAAGGAACACTTCAGAACGATTTACCACCCCGGATTGTCTGGTGCATGCAATCATCGCGATTTCTGTTTAATTGCTTCCTGCTCGAAAAACTCTGTCGCTTCAGCGGCGCTCGGCACCTTGAGGACGTTCTCATTAACAAACTCCTGCGCCCCTGGATAGCCGCTGGCGACGATGCGCTCACCTGCCCCTGCCAGATCATAAGCAGTATGCTTGAAAACAATATCCGGCCCCAGCAACAGCCAGTACGCGCCCGGCTGATCGGCATAGGGCATGCCCACGCTGCCAGCATTGACGATGCGCAAGGCGTCTAGCTCTAGCTCAAACTGGATGTGAGTGTGGCCGCAGACGACTATTGGTTGCTGCACGCCAGCGAAAAAGAGGCGCAAACGCTCTTCTGGCGAGGCTTGAGTAAACAGTTCTTCATCGTTGCGCGGCGTGGCATGGCAAAAGAGGACCTCGCCCAACCCATCGATGGGAATGGTCAGCTGTGGCGGCAGGTTCGCCAGAAAATCGCGATGCGGTCGCTCCAGTTGTCCGGCGACCCATTGCGTGGTCTCACGCACTTCCGGGGGCAACTGCTCGCCAAACGGCACACCATCGAAGGCGGCGACGACCTCGCGGTCCCCATTGCCCTGCAACGTGCGCAACCGATCGCCCAACGTCCACAATAGCTCAAGCGTCGCGCGGGGCATAGGGCCTGAGACGATATCCCCGCCAACCACAATCAGATCGGGCTGCTCTTTTTGAATCTCGCTTAAAGCGGCCTCCAACGCCGGTTCATTGCCATGAATGTCATAGATCGCTGCAACTTTCATCCGTTTTCTCCTTGATTGTTGTGATCTCATAAGAGAACGGTACCCGTTTCTGATCCATCATTCAAGGCAAAATACATGCTGGGAGCATAGGTCACCACATTTTTCGTATTATATAAATTTTTCCTTTCAAAAGCTGTAACTTTTGGTTGGAAAAACTCATGTTATTTTTCGGGTGAGAGCCGCATGCGTCCTGCGACCCATTGCACGGTTTGGGCCTGCGCGTCTGACGAGACATCGCGTTGATAATGCATGACGGTATCGGCAATGGTCTGCGCACGCAGCGCCTCACGCCAGGCTTTTTCAGCTCGTGCCATCGCAACATGAATTCCGCAGGGCATGCGAAACGCTTCCGGGCCACTCGCCACCGGTCCGCGCTGGCGAATTTCGGCACAACGAAACAACGGTTCGCGCCCATCGATCGCCTCCACAACAGCCAGCAGCGTGATCTGCTCCGCTGGACGCGCCAGACGATAGCCACCCCTGGGACCGGGTAGCGATTCAATAATCCCCGCATTGGTCAGCGCCTGAAGATGCTTGGAGAGATAGGTCTCGGATAGGCCATGAAATTCGGCGAGCGCCCTGGTTGGTAACGTCGCTCCCGGGGGCAGTCCGGCCAGCATATTGACACAATGCAGCCCCCATTCAACCCCTTCGCTCAATTTCATCGCGCTTGCCTCCTCAATATCCAGGACAAAAACTATCCTTGATAAATTTTGTCCAGGAATATATAATATGGATATAAATTGTCCAGGATAGTATACCTGCTTCACAACACAAATGCAATCGTGAGATAGACAGGTGATGATCCTGTCCATATGAAGGAGAACTAGCATGAGTACTCGTCTCAACTACGCAAAAGTAAACCCGGCAGTTTCGCGTGCGATGTATCAGCTTGAGCAGACGGTCAAAGATTCTGGTCTGGAGTCGTCGCTGATCGAACTCGTCAAGTTGCGGGCATCGCAGATCAATCAATGCGCTTTTTGTATAGATATGCACACAAAAGACGCCCGTGCAGCCGGAGAGACAGAGCAGCGGCTCTATTTACTGTCGGCCTGGCGAGAAGCGCCGTTCTACAGCGAGCGTGAGCGTGCTGCCCTGGAATGGACCGAGACGTTGACGTTGATTGCCAACAATCAGGTTCCCGACGAAATCTACGAGCGTGTCGCGCCGCACTTCAGCCAGGAAGAGCTGGTTTCCCTGACGCTCGCGGTCGTCGCCATCAACGGCTGGAACCGCTTCGCCATTAGCTTCAGAGCCGAGCCTGGCACCTATCAGCCCAAACAGGCCGCCGCTCATTAATCGTTACAATTGCCCCATTTGCAGGTCGAAGGTCATAGAGTATACTTGTAGCAGTACTCCAAACTCAGGAGAGGAGAAACGGCTATGACCACCATTCGGCCTGCAACCGAAAACGATCTGGCTGCAATGCAGCATATCTTCTATCTCAACGAAGCACAGGAAGGGGCTAAACCTCCTCCGCTTCCTGCTGACGCACCATCGACGCTCAGGCATGTCATCAAGACTGGAACAGCTTTTGTGGCGGAACAGAATGGGCAGGTGATTGGTCACTCAGCAGCTATCACGCGCGGCTCCATCACTTATCTTACCGACCTGTTTGTGCATCCGGCAATGCAATCGTCACATGTGGGCAAGGCGCTGTTACAACACGCTTTACCCGCTGATACACCGCTTACTCGCTGCACATGTAGCTCGACCGATCATCGGGCTATTGCGCTCTACATTCGCGCGGGTATACAACCGCAATGGCCCCATTTCAATCTACGCCTGAATGATCCTGTGCGCGACGCTCGCTGGCAATCTCCCATCGAGACCCGCGAGGCCAGCGCCGATCTTGCCGAGATTGAGCTATGGGATACGCGTCTCAGCGGTCGCAACCGTCCCCAGGAGCATGCATTCTGGCGACAAGAGCAGCGAGGCGTGCCGCTCTGGTTTTACGATCGGGACGAAGCTATTGGATATGGCTATGTGCGTCTGGGAGCCGGAACGCTCTGGTTTCCCAACGCCTGTACAATTGGTCCGCTCGGCGTCAACAGCCCTGAACGGGCCACAGATTGCGTGTTGGCCGCCGTTGACTGGGCTATGCGTCATGCTTCCGAAGTGATCCGTATCGATATCCCGGGACCACATCCCAGCCTCGCGCCGCTTTTAGAACGCGGCTTCCACATCGTCTATGTTGAAACCTTCCTCTCTCAAGCCACCTCGCCCTTCTTCGATGCCCGTTGCTATATCGCGTCAGGATCTGATCTGTTGTAGCTTTAAATGTCGTAGCTGCGCGACTTTATCGCGCCTGGCGGCATCTATGAATATTTCAAGCGTGAGATTAATGCAACGATCTCTCTGGCAAACGTGTCGTCGAGGGGCGCGGGATAGAGCAGGAGGCGATACCACTTCGCACCATAAATCAGGTCGGCCAGCACGTCGAGGTTGGTATCGGGGGACAGCTCACCCCGCTGTTGATCGCGCCGCAACAGCTCGATCAGCTCAGCCTTGCGTGGCACAAGAAACGTCTGCTGAAATTCATGCGCAAAGGTAGGATCGAGCTGCGCCTCCGCCGCCAAACCACTCAGAACGGTTCCTGATTTGCCCCTCAAGATAGGAAACGCCTGCTCAAAGTAGGCCAGCAAATCCCCTGCCAGCGAACCGGTATCAGGGAACGGTACATAGGCATCGTGTGAGGTGACAAGCGCTTCCAGAGCAACCGCCGCCTTCGAGGGCCACCAGCGATAAATCGTCTTTTTGCCCACACCCGCTCGCGTCGCTATCGCCTCAATCGTCATATTTCGGTAGCCCACCTCCTCCAATACCTCTCTTGTCGCCTGCAAAATCGCCCGATGCGCCTGATCGCTGCGACGACGCCCTGGCGCAGCGCCCACCCGCTCAACCAAGTGCGACCCCTCCTTGCTTTTTTCTCGATAATACGATACGTATCGTCTATAGTATAGCAGATGCCACAACTTGTGCAAAGCTCTACCTGAAAGGGAGATAACCATATGGCAACAACGTCTTAGTGACGCCGTGCCTATGCTATAAGCATAGAAAAGGGATTGCCAGCCATACCGTAAGCGAGGTAAGGTGAGAGTAGCGTCAAAAGAATCCAGCAAGCGAAAGGAAACGACAGATGCGTATTCTTGTGATTGGCGGTACTCGCTTTATTGGGCTGGCGGCGGTGCGCCGTTTGAGCGAACAGGGACATACTCTCGCGGTCTACCATCGCGGCCAAACTGAAGTAGACCTGCCATCCTCAATTCAGCACATCCAGGCTGATTCCACACAAACCACAGCTCATTTCACGTCCGAGGCAGTGGCGGCCATCCGCAGCTTCGCCCCGGACGTGGTGGTACATATGATCTTATTTACCGAAGAAGACGCGCAAAGGGCGATAGAGAACTTGAAAGGGATTGCTGGTCGCATGGTGGCGATTAGCAGCCAGGATGTTTATCGGGCCTTCGGGCGTGTCAACGGGCTGGGTAGCGGGCCACTCGATCCGCTGCCGCTCACAGAAGATTCGCCCTTGCGTGAACAACTCTATCCTCATCGGGCCGACCCGCCGCGTGCCGACGACTCGCCCGATAAGTGGCAGGATCAGTATGATAAAATTTTGGTGGAACGCGTCGTCATGGGTGAGCCAGAGCTGCCCGGCACGGTTCTGCGCCTGCCAGCTGTCTATGGTCCCGGCGACTACCAGCATCGTCACTTCTCTTTTCTCAAGCGCATCGACGATCAACGCCCCTTCATATTGCTCGATGAAGCGGAGGCGCGTTGGCGTTGGGCGCACGGCTATATCGATGATGTTGCCTCGGCCATCGCCCTGGCCGCCACCAACGAGCGAGCTAGCGGACGTATTTACAACGTTGCAGAGGCCGCCACACTCTCACTGGAGCAGCGCGTCCGGCTCGTGACGCGTCTGGCAGGTTGGCAGGGTCGTATCATTCTCGTGCCGCCGGGCCGTTTGCCAGAAGCGTTGAAGTGGAATATCCATCCAGAGCAGGATATCATAGTCGATAGCACGCGGATACGTGAGGAGCTTGGCTATCAGGAAGCTCTGCCAATAGGAGAGGCCATGCAGCGGACGATCGCGTGGGAGCGTGCCAACCCGCCTGCAAAGATCGATCCCCAGGACTTCAACTATAGCTTAGAAGATACATTTGTCGCAGAAATATGAGCAATTCGTAGCCGCGCGACTGTACCGCGCTGGTGGCACATGCGAGGATGGTGGACCAGCGCGATACAGTCGCGCGGCTACGAATTGCTCATATTTCTGCGACAAATGTGTCTTCTAAGCTATAGTTGAAGTCCTGGGGATCGATCTTTGCGGGCGGGTTGGCACGCTCCCACGCGATCGTCCGCTGCATGGCCTCTCCTATTGGCAGAGATTCCTGATAGCCAAGCTCCTCACGTATCCGCGTGCTATCGACTACGATATCCTGCTCTGGATGGATATTCCACTTCACTGCTTCTGGCAAGCGGCCCGGCGGCACGAGAATGATAA
>JAICIM010000470.1 GCA_025928885.1 Ktedonobacteraceae bacterium
CCTAACCACCCCCCGCTTGGGCCCGCCTCGGGGGGGGGGTATGCGGGCGTTCGGGGCCGGGGCCGCGCCCCCCCCCCCCCCCACCCCCCCCCCCACTCCTCCACCTGCGAGCCGCTGTGCGGCGAGCACTGCGGGCAGAAATCGCCGCAAAAAAATCCGGGATGACTCATAGTAGGAGTATTGAAGGCATAGCATAGCATGGCCAAATTCAACTGTCAACATTACACCGAATTGTATAAACATGATCTACTATACACTATTTATTATATAATTTATCAAATAAATGGAAAATACGATAAAAATTTACCAGCAACCATCAACTAGAGGTAATTGATGTGTAGCAAGAAAATCCTATTTTTGGCTCAATGGGCCATGATGATCATGTCCGTACGAATTTGGCTTTCTTCTTCAGTAAAGAGGAAAATCCCACTGGCATGTGTTTATCACAAAATTGTTGTGAAAATAACATGCCGTTTATGGTATACTAGCGGCTGGGATAGCACTCAGGATTTTTCCGGCATTCGGGGGGTGAGATATGACGGATATTCAGGTGGAAAGCTCCACCAGTCGCATGCAACGTCAGGAACAGATTGCCAGCTATGTTTTGCAACAATCGTCCGTGAGCGTCAAAGCGCTGGCCGATCTTTTCAATGTCAGCGCCATGACCATTCATCGCGATCTGGATGAGTTGGAGGCGCAGGGCATTTTACGCAAGGTGCGTGGAGGGGCAACGGCGCAACCATCGAGCCTGTTTGAAAGCGATGCACGCTACCGATTGACGCTCGCTGTGAGAGAGAAAGAGGCCATTGCTCAGCATGCTCTGGCCCATATAGAGCCGGGTCAGGCCGTCATGCTCGACGATTCCACCACCGTGCTGGCCCTGGTGCGCCTGCTCCCCCAGGTCACGCCGTTGACGGTGATTACCTACGGCCTCTCCGCCATTCGCGAATTGACGCAGGTTCGCGGTATTCACCTGATGTCGGCGGGCGGCGAGTATCTGCCAAAATATGACGCATTTGTCGGCCTGATCTGCGAACAGGCACTGGCCGCCCTGCGTGCCAACGTCCTGTTTATGTCGGTTGCCGCCGTTTCGGGTAATTATATCTTTCAGCCAGAAGAGGAATTTGTTAAATTGAAGCGTATCATGCTTGCTTCAGCTGAAAAACGTATTCTCCTCATTGATCACACCAAGCTGGAGAAGGTGGCACTTCATCGCCTCGCTGCGCTGCAAGAATTCGATCACATTATCACTGATGCCGGGATTGACGAGCAGAAGCTGAAGATACTAAAAGAGAGCCATATCCCCATCGAAGTTGCACCCCTTGCATAACCATCTGCTCTGTTTAACTTGTACGGACATATGTCGTCACGTTCCATTTATCCAAAAATTCATCTAGTGCGCTTAAAATATCTTGTTGTTTCTAATACGTTTCTTAAATAAACTGAAAATGGAGACATATGAGGTAATTCCTACTTTTTGGATAAATCAGGATAAATGGGACGTGATGACACACGTCCGTACAAGTTAAATAAGGGTTGCTTCCTGGAAATTTTCAAATGCTGGCTCCAGACCTTGTATATTTCGACGATATATGTTATATATCTGTTATTATAACATCACTGATGTTAGATTATGGTTGGGTTGGTCGGGTAGTTACACACTCTGGCCCTGAGCGACAAAGCTCTGTGTGTACTACAGCGTTGGCCCTCCTGGCCTTGTACGTGCAGTTTCCCGTGGGAATGTAGAGGGCAAAAAGGATAGAAAGATCAGTAGCGGATTTTTCGGCGGCTTCTCCTGTACGATAATGTTGGTTTTATTTAACTATCTCTTTTTCTGTAGAGGCCATTCGTTTTTTCGCATAATCTCCGTTGATCTCTCTCGTCAAATTGCTCTGTGATCTTCTCATGTCAACTGTTATGTAGCAGTGGTGTGGCTCCATTTTGCGCTCACACTCACCGCGAGGTCGCGGTATGGCATTGCTAATATGTAGCATGTCAGGAAGAAAGGAAAAATCGTCCATGAGTCAGCAAGATCCGTTTGAGAAGTACTTGAGAGCAGGCTTTGGTGGAAGCATCACGCGCCGCAATGCGCTGAAACTGGGAGGTTCGCTGGCCTTCGCCTCGGGCGCAGGATCGTTCCTGGCCGCCTGTGGTGGCAGCTCAAGCTCGACGGCACCGAGCAGCAGCGGCACGACCGATAAGTGGAAGCAGTTTAGCGGCACGACCCTCAACTTTATCTCAGAGAACACCTCGCCATCTTCGGCCATCGCCGCCAATTCCAAGCCGTTTACCGATCTGACCGGGATCAAGGTCAACATTCAGCAGATGGAGTTGGGATCGTTGGTGCAGAAGGTAGCGCTTGACTTCGGCTCCGGCAACGCGCAGTACCACGTGATTTATGCCGACCCCTATCAGGTGCTGGCCCCGTTCAGCAAGGGCCTGGTCGATCTCAACCAGTTTATCAACGATAGCAGCCTGCCAGCAGTTCCCAATGGGATCAGCGATTTTATCCCCTCACAGCTGGAGGGCGCAGGCCGCTTTATGGACCCCAAAGCACTCTATACACTGCCCTACGACTGCCCCACGATGATCTGGATCTATCGCAAAGACCTCTTTGATAAGTACGGCAGCAAGATGCAGAAGGATCTCGGCTTCGATCCGATGCCTTCCGACAACAGCACATGGGATCAATATTATAAGATCGCCGATTGGTTCAATAAGAACGCAAAGGCCGATGTTCCCTATGGCACCGGTCATCAGGCCAAGCAGTACGACTCGCTGATGTGTGATTTCTCCAATATCCTCTGGGCCTACGGCGGTCAGTACTTTAAGGATGAGCAGACGGTTGGCACCATCGGCACCGACAAGCCCGGACCCTGCATGCTCGATCAACCAGCCGCGATCGAGGCCGCGACCTTCTATCAGAAGCTGGTCAAGATCGCACATCCGGGCAGCACGAGTTGGGACTGGGATGGTGTTGGTAAGGCTCTGGCTGAGGGGCAGATCGCGATGGCTCCCGAATGGCACGAGTACGCGGCCAGCGTCGAGGGCGGCAAGTTCGGCGGCAAGTGGGGCTATGCACGTCTGCCAAAGGGGCCGGCCCGCAGCGCCAATATCTATGGTGGCACCGGTATCGGCGTCAACAAAAACGCTTCCGATCAGTTGCAAAAGGCGGCCTGGCTCTTCTGCATCTGGGCCACATCGCCCGATACGCAGGTTATGGACCTCAAGAGTAAGGTTGGTGGCGGCACTCCAACGCGCACCTCGGTCTACGCGCTGCCAGAGGTGCAGGCGGCAATGAAGCAGAATCCATCGCCAATGCCAAATATTCTGTCCGCTGCAGCCGTCAACGAAGCGTGGAAGCCGGAGAACGTTGGTATGCGCCCGAAGATCCCGACCTGGAACCAGTGCGACACGATCATCTTCACCGAACTCTCGAAGATGCTGGTCGCCAATCAGGCTCCCGATGCAACGATGAAAAACATCAAGGCCGGTATCGACAAGGCAAATAAGGTTTGATCCTGATGGAGACAAAACAACACGTGAAACAGGTGGCACAGGCAGTTCATTCGCCAGCCTCGCAGTCGCGGGGAGCAAGGCGGTGGACGCCCCCATTTGGGATCGTGATGATGCTGCCAGCACTGATCGTGCTGGCAGCCATCTCGCTCATTCCGTTTTTCTACATCATCTGGATGAGCTTCAACGATGTATCCCTCCTGGGTGGCGTCTCGTTTAGCTGGGTTGGCTTGAGCAACTGGGTACAAATGTTTACCGACCCGGATGTCAGGGCGAGCTGGTTTCTCAGCCTCCTCTATTTTGTGGCAACTGTTGGCGTAGAGATGGTGTTGGGTATCGCCATCGCCCTCTTGCTACATGAGATCACAACCGGCAAAAATATTGCTCTCTCCCTGATCCTCATTCCTATGTTTATCGCTCCAGTCATCGTCGGCCTGCTTGGTCGCTTCATGCTCGACCCGACGTATGGCCTCTATTCGTGGGCGCTCAGGATGAGCGGCGTCTTTACCAGGCCAGTTCTGGGTGAGCCTGTTTCAGCATTTGTCGCGGTGGTGTTGATGGATGTCTGGGAGTGGACGCCGCTGATTGCGCTGATTACGCTGGCCGGGCTGGTTTCGATGCCATATGAAATTATTGAGGCGGCGAAGGTCGATGGGGCCAATTACTGGATGCGGTTGTGGAATATGGTCTTTCCGCTGATCGGCGGGGTGGTCGTCGTTGCGCTGCTGATTCGTGCAATGGATGCCATTCGCTACTTCGACGTGATCTGGCTTGCGACTGCTGGCGGCCCGGCTGATGCGACCAAGATTATTCCGCTGCGCCTCTACGATCAGGCGTTCCGCTTCTTCCATCTTGGCTATGCGGCGGCGATTGGTCTAGGCATGCTGGTCTTCTCGATTATCGCGGCCAATCTCTTCTTAGGCGTTCTCAAGCGGAGGGATAGAGTACGATGAGCACCAAAGCATTACGTATGGCAGGTAGGACGACGGGCAGGCAGGTAATTCTCTATGTACTGCTGGTGCTGGTATTGCTCTGGATACTGGTGCCAATCGTCTGGATGTTGCTCTCGTCTCTCAAGCCAACTGAGGCTATCTTCTCTTCTACACCGACCTTCGTGTTTGCACCAACATTTCAGCACTACATCGATGTTTTTACCGGCGGCAACAACGTCAGCGGCCATATTGTGAATAGCATCCTGGCATCTGGCATCTCAACGATCATCGCCGTTGGGCTGGGCTGTCTGGCCGGTTATGGGTTGGCGCGTACGCATTTTCCGGGCAAGGAGCATGTGGCGTTCTGGATTATCAGCACGCGTATGGCCCCGATTGCTGCGGTGATCCTGCCGCTCTACATCGGTTTTCGCTATCTACATCTGGTCAATTCACTTTCGGGATTGGTGATTGCCTATCTCACCTTCAACCTCCCGTTTGCCATCTGGATCATGAACGCCTTCTTTGCCGATCTGCCCGAAAGCCTTGAAGAAGCGGCAAAAGTTGATGGTGCCTCAGATTTCCAGATTTTCATGCGCATCGCCTTGCCGCTGGTGGCACCTGGAACGGCTACGACGGCGATTCTCTGCCTCGTCTTTGCCTGGAACGATTATTCGTTCGCACAGACGTTCTCAGGTCCAGAGAGTCAGACCCTGCCCCTTTCGGCCTCGCAATTGATTACACAGACCGGCATCGATTGGGGGCAACTGACGGCCATTGGCACAATCGTTGCGCTCCCAATGGTGGTGATTGGCCTGGCGGTACGGCGCTGGCTGGTGGAAGGCTTGACGCTGGGCGCGGTGAAATAAAGAGATGGATACCAGGGAAAGGATATATCTATGAGCAATCAAGCAGCTGTACTCTATGCTCCTCACGACATACGGCTGGAGGAGCGGTCGCAGCCTCAACCGGGGCCGAAAGAGGTGCTGGTTGAGATCAAGGCGGTCGGTGTGTGCGGCTCCGATGTGCATTATTATGAGCATGGACGCATCGGCTCGTTTATTGTCAATCAGCCGTTGATTCTTGGGCATGAGTCCGCCGGGGTGATCGTGGCGGTTGGTGAGGGGGTCGGTCAGGAGCGAGTTGGGCAGCGTGTCACCATCGAGCCGGGCATTCCCTGCCGCGTCTGTCGCGAGTGTCGCCAC
>JAICIM010000369.1 GCA_025928885.1 Ktedonobacteraceae bacterium
AGCAATATAACGCTGGCAATTGCCAGATACAGGACGATGAGCCATAGATGTAGCCTGGCCCATCGTGCATCTTTGGTTGTTTGCATGGGTGTGTACACGCTTTAGTGTAACATCTTTACAGCGATCTCTGCAAGCTGCAATAGCTGCAATTTTCTCTTGTCTTTCGTATTGCTTTTTCGGTTGTGAGAGTAAGCCAATTCTTGACAAAAGGGCTGACCATGAGGTAGCATTGCGACTGATGAGTCAGGATAATACACAAGGTAGATGAGAGGCGGGCGGTCAAAAAATAAAGAAAGCCTTCAGTTTCTGAAGGAGAAGCAGTAAGAAATGCAAGCAGCACACGATCATCGTACATTAAAAGAGAAGCAGCGCCAGGAGCGCGAGCAGCTTATTCTCAAGACTGCCGAAGAGGTCTTTATCGCGAATGGATATTTTGATACGTCTATCGATGAAATTGCCTCGCGGGTTGGTATTGGGAAGGGTACGGTCTATTTACACTTTACCAGTAAAGAAGATCTGGTTGTGGCGATCTTGACACGCGATATGCAGACGTTTCTACAGGCCGTTGATGATGCTGTTTTCGCCCCACCATCGCTAGCAGCAAGCGAGAAGCTGAAAGCAATGCTCCATTTTATGTACAGTGGATTTTATAGTAAGCGTGCGCGTTTGCTGTCTTCCATCTATCATAGCCCCGACTTACAACGTTTCTTTATGCAGAAAAAAGAGAGCATGCGTGAGCTTTGGGAGCAACTTGCCACCCGTATCAGGACTGTATTGGAGGAGGGGAAGGTGGCGGGCGAGTTCGATAGCAATATTCCTACATCGGTGATGCTCAATGCATTTTTCTGTTTGCAATCACCCAGAACTTATGAAGCTCTGGTCGTTGGCGAGCAGATGTCGCCGGACGAGCTGGTGAAGCATCTCGGAGAGATCTATTTCAAAGGGATTGCCGTCGTGAAATAATCTTTGACATGAACGCCCGGAGATGCAGATTTTCATCGCATCTCCGGTTATTTTTGTGTTTATCCGCCGTTGGTACGCAGCTTGTAGACTTTAATCGCTACTTGAAGGGTGAGCCAGTTGCCGCGTTCCTGTAAATCGATATCGCATAACGATTGTAGACGATCCAGACGTTGGATCAGGGTATTGCGGTGGACGAAGAGCCGTTCCGATGTCTTGGTGAGGTTGCCAGCGCATTCGAGATAGGTTTCGAGCGTGTCTAACAAATCTGTATTTTTGCGCCGGTCGTAGCTATCAATGCGAGCCACCTGATCTTGATAGACATCGCGGAGATCGTCCATATGAGCGATCTTGTACAGATAGCGGTACACGCCCAGGTCGTTGAAATGGGTGACGATGGGCTGGAAACGTGCTTCGGCCACCTTCTCCTGGGCGAGGTTCTGGCCCATCTGCAAAGCTTCATTGGCTTCAGCAAAGCCGCGCCGATAATCGCTAATATGCAGGCAGGCGTTACCGATCCCGATGGATAGGTAGACGTTATACTCGTTGCGCATTTGTTGGGCGACATCCTGTAGCCAGGTCTTGAGCCGCATGCCATTTGGATCTTTATTGAGAGATGCCAGACAGGTCAGCAGGTTTTCGTGGTCGTAGAAAATGGAGCCGGGATAGGTGTCCTGAATGCGCCGTCGCACTACTCCGCTAATCCGCTTGTACGCAGTTTGTAAAGGCGTTCCCTGCGTATAGCCCTCTTCCAGCAACGGGGCGAGATTTTGCAGCGATGAAGGGGTAACGGTTCGCTCGTTCTTGCCCGGTTTTCGCGTTGAATTGCCCTCGTAGCGCCGTTCGTCCAGATGCGCAATCTCGATCATCACCACTGCATGTGATTTGTTGAGGTCACAGCCAAGAAAGTGTGCTCGTTGCCTGAGCGAGTCTTCTGAATCGGTCGTGCCGTGCATCAAATCGTCGAAGAAGCCTTTGACCAGGTTTTTTTGTGCCAGCTGATTGACCAGATAGCTGTTCTTAATCGCTATCGCAATCTGGTTAGCAATGGTGGTGAGCAGCGTTTGATCTTCGGTGCTGAAGCGTCGCGCTTTACCCAGGTAACAGTTGATGAGACCAAGCTGCTCGGTGCCAGCTATCAGCGGTGCGGAGATCAGGGTTTTGTACTGGGCATCCCTGATGGGATTGAGGCGCTCTAGCGTCTCCTCGCCAATTTCCAGCCCGTTTGGCAACTGCACGCTGCCGGGATGGAGAAGCGCCTCGTTCATTTCGCGTAGCCGTTCCAGAGTCAAACGATCGACATCTATCGGCTGGAAATGGGCGCGATCATTGAGATTGGGCGAGGTGGCATGGACCGTCAGGCGGCGTGGTTGCCGGGAGAGTTCCCCTTCTCGTTCTCTTGCCTGATCCATCAGCATGATTGCACACAGATCAACCTCCATGATCTGGACAGTCAATGTTGCCAGCGTGCGCAACATGTCATCAAGATACAGGCCCGAACTGATGGTCTGACTGAGCATAGAGAGCGAGGTCAGAATGCTGAGTTTGCGCTGCGTATTCTCGTAGAGCTGGGCATTTTCAATTGCACCGGCCACCAGCGCCGCCGTGTTGCTGATGAATGTACGATGCTGCTCCGTAAATTCATGCGGTGCGACTGCCTGAAGGGTAATCACCCCAACCAGACGGCGATCTTTGGCAATGATAGGGAGCGTCATGAAGGATTGGAATTTTTCCTCTTCCAATTCGGGGAAGTAGCAAAAACGTGGGTCCTCCATCGCTTCTTCTCGTAGAAAGACTGGTTTACGGTGTAACGCCACCCACCCTGCAATTCCTTCGCCCAGTGCCATCGAGATATTGTTTACCAGGTGTTGATAGTGTTCTGTTGTACTTGCTAAAACAAGCCGTTCTTTGTCATTATCATACAGGTAAATAAGGGCAATCTGGCAGCCAGTAGCGCGGACAACAATGTCCACAAGGTGTCGTAGCACCTCATCAAGCCTCAACGTTGAGCCAACGGTCGAGATTACCTCGTTGAGCAAGGCGTTTTCTTGCGTTCTCATCTCCAGCTCCACCTGCAACGCATGGTTTTTCTGGCTGAGCTGGTCAATGGATTCGCCTACCGCCTCGGCGGTATCGGGCTGATGATTGATGCTGGCCTTGGAAGACATGCAACCTCCTGCTCTAGTTTGAGATAGGTGTGTACCTGTCACCACTGCTGCTGTCATCGGAACGGTGGTACAGGGAGAACCCTTCATCCCTGTGTATGTGTACTCAAGTGCCATAAGCGACCAACATTGTGAAACACCTGAGCTTCGCAACGCTGGTCGCCCATTTTTCTTTGATACTTGTGGACACTACGTACATAACTATTATCAGCAATTATATGTCCTAACCACTACTCTTGTCGAGACCACTCCTTTTTTTCGTGAAGAAAATGGACCTTCTCTTGCCCGATAAATGGTTTTATAAAGCGGTAATAGGCTTGATTTGCTGTAGAAAAAACAGGAGATGACTCATCCTGACTTGAGCCGTCTCCTGTTTTTTCAATGTTGTCGTGATGCTAGCGCAATTGCCAGACTTTCATACTGGTAAAGAGCACATTAGTTTTACTATTCCAATCTATTGCCATCAGGCCCAGGCGTCCGGCGGTAAAGCTGGAGTCGGTCACGTGTGTTATATACTTCTGATTCACAAAGAAGTAGATGTCAGATCCCTGCGCTACAATGGTCAGGATATTGGTCTGGTTCAGCCCTTTCTTGATCGCGGCATTGCTTCCACCAATGTTCAATGGCGCACAGTCCCAGGTCCCATCAAGATTTACGCGGAAACGATAGCTGCCCTTGCCGTTATCGCGGAAGATGATGCCGCCCCCATCGTTGGCAGTTCCCGAGGTGATTTTCATCGCTACCTGAAGGGTGAAATTTTTATAACTGAGCGATTGTGCCATGCAGGATGCATAGTAATTGCGCTGTGGCATATTTACCTGATAGCCGCTCGTTGTAAATCCGCAATTACCACCTCCCGTGAACTTTTTCACATCCCAGGTAGCCGCGCCTTGCTTGAGCAGCGACGAGGTATAGAGCAGCGGCCCGGAGGTGGCTGTCTGATAGACCTGCGTTGGTGTCATACTAGAGGTAATCTGTGGCGGTGCTGCTGGTTTGGTTGCCGTGGGTGTAATACCCACAGTGGGAGTGACTGTTGGCGTAGAAGTGGGTGTGACACCAGTGGTAGGCGTAGTATCAGGTGTCGCAGTCGCTTCTGGTGTGGTAGTAGGATTGACAGTAGGACTCGCCTCAACAGTTGGGGTTGCTTCAGATGTAGCAGTAGGCGTGATGTCAACGGTAGGCGTACTATCAACAGTTGGGGTAATCTCAGGTGTAGGCGTATCCGTAGGAGTAGCCTCAACGGTAGGAGTCTCCGTTGAGGTGGTGCCGGTCGTGGGCGTCACTAAAGGCGTGCTCCCGATAGTTGGAGTCGGAGAGGGCGTAGGAGTAGGCAGCGCCGTTGGTGTAGGAGTAGGTGTAGGCCAGGGAGTGGGCGTGGGAATGAACTGTGGCGGAGGCGCGACAGTCGGTGTCGGCGTCGGACTTGGAGTATCCGTCGGCGTGGGGGTAGGCGTATCCGTCGCAGTCGCTGTTGGCGTTACGCCGGGCGTGGTATGGGTGCGGTTGGTCACATAGTTATCATAGAGCTTCATAAAGGCTTGCCCCTGCGGAGTCAACGCATCGTTGGTGATGAGTGGGGTCGTACCCGTGCAGGAGTATTGCATTGAGGCAAAGATCTGGTTGTCACTCAATATCTGTAAGGCTTTCGTTGTCCAGCTGACCAGAAATTTAGCGTCGTTGGCTTTGCCATCGTTGGCCTTTGCGTTAGCCGCGTAGTTCCATTCAGAAATGACAATGGGAAGGGATTTGCCGAGAACCTTTGTCATCGTGGCGCGTGCATTGCTGATATCGCTGGTCCAATTGCTGAGGCGCTGCGTGCAGATCTGCTGGGACTCCGCCGCGTCGCATGCATACTCGTGCCAGCTGATCTCGTCGGGCAGCGGATTCGCTTGCTTCAGAAATGTTTGGAAGTACCGATCAGTGTACCGATAGGTCGCTGGTCCAATAAAATGAGCGCCGGGAGCCAGTTTTTTCAGGTCTGGAACCGCTTTATTCCAGGCCTCCGTATAATCTTCTGCCGAGATGCCCGCTGCATCATCTTCGTTGCCGTATTCGTAATAGACCGTTGTGGTGCCAAAGACCTTGCTCATGATCTTGATAACCTTGCTGTTCTCTTCCTGGCTCTTGGGATAGAACGGATCGTACAGGTTCACCAACGGTACGGCATTCAGTTTTTTCACTCCCTGAGCTGCCTGCGTAATGACTGCTTCGGAAAGCGGCTTCTCCAGAGGAATACGTACCATCTGGATGTGCATTTGCTGTAAGAGATCCTGCGTCGTTTGCAAGGTCACCGTCTGATATTTTTCATCGCTGGGTGAAAGATTTGTCCCAAATATAAAACGCGATGCTGGTGTCTTCGGTCCGCTGGTGGGCGTAATGGTGTTTGTTGGCGTGTCATTCGTTGCGGCCTGCGATGGTTGCAGGTTGGAGAGCGTCATAAACGCACAACTGATCAAGGTAATGATAAAGCCTGCAAGGATGCCTATGCGTGCGCCAGCCGAAAGATCGTTATAACGATACCAGAAATCATTCATAGGATGAAAGCCCCCTTATGGTTGGAAAAACAGCGTGCGTTTTTCAACGGAAGAAGACAAAGATAAAGTGCATATTTTTTGATAAATAGCTTTATTTTTTATGCACACCAGAGAACCGGCTATACAACCCTGCGTTCGCTGGATGTTTTGTCAATAGACTTCCAGAGTGGTCCTGGTATCATTATGCCCAAGACGTTTTTAGACTGCTAGGGGGGAAATCCCCCAATCTGCGGCAGAGAGGGACTTCTATGCCAGAGATGATAGCCGGATGTAATTTTCTCAACTGTATCTTTAATTGTATTTTCTTCTATCTTTTTTAAGATCGATGAGAGAGAAACATTGTTCTATTGTGAATCAGTATATATTTATTTATTTGTATGCTATAATGTTTGTATCCCGGTTGATCTGGCATACAGCGCTGTACATTTTCCCAGGAGTACAGTGCCTTTTTTCGTATGCTTTTGTTCTTCATTAAGGAGGTATCATTAATGGCTACAGATACCGATACCGTCATTATTCCTGAAAGCGAAAAGGGTATAGAAACACATGGTATTGAACGTGTTTCGCCGGAGAGTCGTACCCATATTCGCATTTTCGACAATTTTACAATGTGGCTCTCCGCCAACCTGGTTATCTCGACGGTTGTGCTCGGTGCAATTGCAGTGCCGGTCTTTAACCTCGGTTTCTGGGATAGTGTGCTGGCTATTATTATTTTTAATGTTCTCGGAGTTCTCCCGGTTGCCTTTTTCTCTACGCTTGGTCCAAAACTGGGCTTGCGTCAGATGACTATTTCGCGCTTCTCCTTCGGTTGGGTAGGGGCGATTGTCATGGCACTCTTCAATGTTGCGGCCTGCATTGGCTGGTCGGCTGTGAATGTGATTGTCGGTGGTCAGCTTGTCCAGGCGCTGAGCAATGGCGCGATTCCTCGTTGGGTTGGTATTCTCATCATTGCCATCCTGACAACCGTTGTGAGTATCTATGGCTATAAATATGTTCATCGTTATGAGCGTTTTGCCTGGATACCGATGGCGCTTATTTTTGTAGTTCTAGCATTTGTGGCCGGCCCCCATCTCACCATTGTTCCCACACCAGCATTGAACATTGCCTGGTTCGCCTCCTTCATCTCCTTTGGTGGAGCGATCTACGGCTTTGCTACGGGATGGAGTTCGTACGCGTCCGACTATAATGTCAACCAGCCGGAGGATACTCCCGCAAGTCGCGTCTTCTGGTTGACCTTCCTGGGTGTCACTATTCCCTGCATTGTGCTGGAGACGCTTGGGTTGAGCCTTTCAACGGTCCTGGCTTACAAGGGAAAGGGTGGCGGCGATCTTCTCGCGGCTGCGCTCCAGCCTCTCGGGCCATTCGGCACGTTTCTGCTGGTTCTGCTTGCTCTTAGCGTGATTGCCAACAATATTCCCAATGATTATAGCCTGGGCCTGACCATGCAGGTGCTTGGC
>JAICIM010000314.1 GCA_025928885.1 Ktedonobacteraceae bacterium
CAAGATGAGCGACATGGGGAATAAAGGAGCCAGAACATCGGGCGTCACCGGCTGCCTGGTCCCGGGATGCAGGACGGGCGCGGGAGGATGGGGCATATCGGCCATGATATTATACCAACTCTTCGGTATCTCATCCTCGCTCAACAAATATTTACTATACGTCGTATCGGGCATTTGCAGTACCTACTCTCTAAACTATACCCCATTGCACTGATTTCACAAAGGCATCATAACATACGCGACCAATCCTTGCGCAAACAATTGACAGAGCAGAACCAGACCAGGCTTGCTAACGGCTAACCACGCCAGAACACGAGCGAGGTTTCTCTCTGTTCCTCCAGCGCGGCCAGATCGGAGCGGCGCGGGGACCAGGCGGCAAGGAGTTGTCCAGGTACATTTTCTGATGGAAAAGCCTCATCAGGGTAACCAGAAAGCAACCGTTTTTCGGCAGAGGCGATCGTCATATGCTCATCAAGCGAGATGCTCAAGCCGCGTGGCATCGCCGGGAGCTTTGTCCAGGTCGTCACTATTTTTCTTGTCCGTGCATCCCAGGCAACCACGCGATTATCACGCATCGCTCCCGCCAACAATCCGCCATTTGGAGACCAGGCAATGCTATTGACCTTCTGGCCCGGATCTGTCACCCTCCAGACAGAACTCAGCCCTTTACCATACCAGCCCATAATCGCCCCATTGTGTCCACCAGCAACCAGCCAGGAACCATCTGGCGACCAGCGCAACACACCGACGTTGCCGCTCCGCATCGCTCCGGTTGAGATGGTCTGCATCGCAGCCATCCGTTGAACCATCAGTGCAGAGGAAGGAAGCTGATAGAGGATAATTTGATTGTCTGCCCACAGCGCCAGACGACCATCAACAGACCAATCCAGCGCATCGAGAGAGCGAGCGCTATATGGCAAGACCAGCGGCAGCGGAGACTGCGCCGCCCGATCCCAGAAATAGACAGTTCCTGGTGTGCTGACGGCAATAGCCCGACTATCAGGAGACCAGCACAGGCTGGTCGCCTCCCTCGCACGAGCACCCTGCACTTCCTGCACCCGTCCGTCCCCGGCAATAATCAGCGGAGCATGCCCATACAACGAGCAAGCAACAGAGTTGCCATCAGGCGACCAGGAGAGCAGGCGCGGACGGGCTGGCAGTTCCAGAGCCATACTGTTTTTTAACTGAATCGGCGCATACGATACATCGTGGTGCAACGCTGTGCTGGGAAATTTTTGCGGCTTCACTGGTAATGGCTCATCTAAAAGGTGTTCGCTGCCGGTATCGAGGGGGTCAAGGGTGAGAGGTAAGGCCAGTTCGTTGTGCCGTGATTGCGGCTTCGCCAGAATAGGCAGCGTTGGATCGGTGACGACGGGATTGGTGCGTACCGTTCTGACTTGCGCCTGCTCTCGTGCGACGCGCATCATGGCTTGCTGGAGCGCTTGAGCAAAGAGCATAATAGAGGGAAAGCGGTGAGCCGGATCTTTCTCAAGCGCCTGGAGGATGACCTCATCAATCTCAGGAGAAATGCCCCGCTCAGCGTTCAAACGGCTGGGGACGGCGGGTGGATCGTGCAAATGGGCCTGCGCATATTCCTCATTGGTGGCTGCTTGAATAGGCAGCTTTCCTGTAAGTAGATAACAGGCCATCACAGCCAGCGCGTATTGATCCGAGGCCCGATCAACTTGACGCTCCACCTGCTCCGGTGCCATATAAGCAAAGGTTCCCAACACCTCGCTGGCAAGCGAGAAGGAGGATTGTAACCAGCGCGAGATCCCAAAATCGCTAAGATAAAGGTGAGCAATACGAGAGGTGTTATGTTCGAGGCGAATGAGAAAATTGGCGGGCTTGACATCCTCATGCACGATAGGTGGCTGACGAGTATGTAAATACCATAAGCTGGCGGCACCTTGCATAATCACATCAGCCAGATGTTGCCAGGACCAATACTTCCAGGGTGGACGCGCTTTGATCAGATCGGCAAGGGAGCCGTCGCTCATATGGGGAGAGACGAAGAAAGGAACATAACTTTCCTCATAGTGCATGTAGCCGTAGTTCAAAATGGGCAAAATATGCAAATGTTGTAGACTGCAAGCAATCTCTATTTCGCGGTGAAAACGCTCCTGCGCCTTGTGGTTACGTCGGTCATCTTCACCAATCATCGCCATGATCTTCAGGGCAACGAGTTTCTGTGTATAGGTATCGCGGGCCAGCCATACATGGCTCATCAGCCCTTTTCCCAATAATTTCTGCCGCTCGTATCGCTCTACAGTCATAACATTATTCCTCATGACTGATCACCGTGTCTTTTTTGGATGATTCAACTGCCAGATGAACTCCTGATTTTGCTTAAACAATGACTCATTCTCTTCACGCATACTCTGTAGTTCAGCCTCCAGAGCAGCATTATCCTTGACTACGCGGTCCAACTCAGCATCCAACTCATTACGTTCTCGCAATACTAACTCAAGATCAGCCTGAGCAGCATCCCTCTCCTGCAATACCAGATCAATCTCTTTATTCAACGCCTCCCTATCACTCGCCGCCCGATCTAGCTCCTCATCCTTGACACCATGCTCCTGCTGCACCTTTTCCAACTCTTCCTCAAGCGACTGAATACGAGTCTGCTCTTCAAGAATCTTTGCCGTCAGAGCATAAATTTGTTTTTTATGCGTTTCTCGCTCTTCTTGCAAGTCACTCTGCAACTGCGCAATCCGTGGTCCGTAGCGCGTCCCCAGCAGGATACTGAACAACTCATGAGAAGGAGTTCCCTCCTGGCTGGCATCACGTAGCTCTTGCAGCTTCTCTGTATCCCAATAGCCACTGGCAAGCAACCCTCCAAGAGCGTGCAAAGCAATCATCAATTTTTCCGGGAGCAACTTACTGGTTCTAGTAGAAGATAACCCATACGTACTGACATTTCGCGCGTAATCAACAATCAAATCGGGAGCCGACATCATGCTCAATATGGATGCAATTTCAGCACGCAACTCGACGGAGGTCTCAGCATCCTGAAAATCTCTCAAGAGGCGCTGCTGCGTTTTTGTGCCAAATAACAAAAGCACATAGCTCAACTGCTTACGATGTTGTGGATACTCAGCTAAAATCTGTATCAGATGTTCAATGATAACAGATTCATCTGAAAGCAGCAAGAGGGCTAGTACACGTATATTCGCATCGCCCATTCCATGTTGTTGCATGTATTCGATCATTTCGGGGATTAGCACCTGATCAGCAGGATGCATCTTGACCTCATCTTGCAAACGTTCAAGCAACAACGCAACCGCCATCGCCGTCTTCTCCGGCTGATTGCCAACCAGCAACGTGATCAATTCATCTTTGATGTCCTCCGGGCGCATGCTGTGGAACACTTCGAGGGCCGCGTCTCGACGAGCCAGATCACTACTATCGCTGTGAGCGGTCCAAATAAAAGACAGAGCTGGCACGCCCATATCGCGAAGTACATTTTTCGCCAGTTTCGCCACTATCGGATTTTTCTCCGTGATTAATGCTCCCACTCGCGGTACGGCAGGTGCGCCGATCCTGACGAGGGCAGCTTCAGCGCCACGCCTCCGCTCCTCGGTATAGAGGGCCGCGATCAGATGATCGAGAACGGCCTTTTGAGACACCGCCGTTTTTTGTGAGAAGCGTAGCAGCGCATCCGAAACATCATCGATCAGGTGAGCATCTTCCAGACCATCCAGAAGCGCGGGCAGGCTCACATCAGCGAGTTCATTGGTCAACGCATCGAGCAACATCTTACGCGCCCGTTCAGGAGGCGGGGGCGCAAAGAGATGTACGATCTCGCGCACAACCTCTACAGGCTGCTCACTCTGTCGCACCAGAGCAACAATGATGCGCTGAGCACGCTCACGGGCAGCACTCCTCTGATCGTCCAGGCCCGACACCAGCGGAACGAGGATCATCGGCCCAAACAGAGGCAGCAGAGCTGCGGCAGCATCTCCCCGCTCATGATCGCCAAGCAGATCAACCAGCGGCGATACCGCCGCTTCTGGATGCTGCAAGAGCAGCGTATTGACAGACTTTCTCAGCGCTGGCTGCTCCAACACCTCTAAAAGAGGTGGCACCACCACAGGTCCAGGCATATCTTGCAGAGTCTGATAGATAGCGTCACGGACGCGCTCATCCTGGTGTAGCAAATGATTGGCGAGCATTTGAGCTGCCTCAACACCCTGTTTCTTGAAGATAGCAAGAATTTGAGATGTCTGCCTCTCAGAGCTATGTTCAAGGGCTGCGATCAAAGCCGCTCCCGGGAAAGGAGTCATGATCAGAATAGCCCGTTGTAGGCGCGGAGTCAGCACAGAAGACGGCTCAATATCCAGCCCGGCGATCAAACCAGGCAAGGCGACGATGCCCAGCCCTCCCAACGCATCAATGGCCTCTTCATAAATTTGCGGATTGGCGACTGAAAGTTGCTCTAACAGCGGATCAACCACACGCTCCTCCGCAAAGCGGCTCAAAGCGCGAATACAGGCAATAGTCAACAATGTCTCAAGGTCGGGCGACTGCAAAAGCGCAATCAGAGGAGAGATGACACGCGCATCGTGAACATGCTCCAGCACCTGCACGAGCAACCGTGTGCGCTCCGGCACAATGGGAAAGAGCGCCTCCATCACCGGCACCACAACCATTTCGCCAATGCTGGTCAGGATCTGAGCTGCCTGCTCGGCCACCAGTTCGGCTTGCTCAGAGAGCACAAGCTTTATCAACCCGGGAATAGACTCTGGGGCATAGACGAGCAACGTCTTCGTCACTTGCTGCTGAATGGTTGACGATGAATCAGTGAGCAAGCTGAGCAGCGCCGGGAGCGCACGTCGATCGCGCACGACATAGAAGATCTCGATAATGCGTTGGCGCACATCCTGGCCCGGCTGATTCAGTTGCTCTAATAGATAAGGTGTGGCGACTGCTCCGATCTCTTGAAAAGCGAGGACAACGTTGTGAGCCACCATTGCGTTCTGTGAGGGCAGAAAACGCATCAGCACCTCAATGGCCTTCTCCCAGCGACGATCCTGTACACCGCTCCGTTCGGTTCTACGCGCCTGTCGGACCAGAATCTCACGAGCCAGGAGTTGTATATCTGGCTCGGCCTGATACTGTGAAGTGAGTACAGGAACGATCGTCTCTAACACACGCTGGCACTGCATCGACGACAGCTGCCGTTGAGCATCTGGCTCATCGAGAAAGCGGCCCAGGATCAACAGGACCGCGCGGTGAGTACGCTCCAGGTAAGGGCCGGGCGTACGCTCCTCAAGCAATTGCAGCACACGCGCCAACGTTAACTCAGGGCCAAGACGAACCAGAGCGCTGGCAGCACGCTCGGCAATAAACTGCTCGGTATCCTCAAGACGAGCCAGCAGCGGTTCAACAGCGCGGGCATCGCGCGTTCCCCCAAGAATATTAATCGCTGCCGTCTGGAGGCGCAAGCTGTTTGTAGATGGCGGATCGCTGAGATAGGCTGCACGCTCAACCACGACACCGCCAAAGCGGCTCAATACCCGATTCAGCCGCTTGACCTGTGCCTCATAGGCGATGTCATCAACGGCATCTTGAAGATGTGTGAAAAGCAGCTCCGGCACAATATTCTGGTCCAACAAAGTGAGCAACTCATCGACGCCATCCACCATAATCAGCGGCAAGAGCGAACGATACACCTCCTGCCCACCCTCTTCGGCGCACCGGGTAAAGATACGCGCCAGTTCCTCTCGCGCTGCCCGATTGCGCACAGCGATAGAGAGAGCCTCTTCAACACTAGCGGGTAAGACGACGGTCCGCTGGATCTCCGCCTGGGGAGGTGTCCACAAGACGCCAACACAGACAAGCGCTAGCGTCAGCGCCTGCAAGACATAGGCGGGATTGTTGTGTCCTAGAGCACCAAAACGTTCACCCAGCACGAGCGGATTATCCAGTAGACCGGCCCAGATCGCAACTGGCTCGCTCCATAGCCCTACATTCTCCAGCAGATCTTCATGCACCGTAAGCGCCGACGAGACCTTTTTTTGCGTCACAGAGAAGAAATACTCAGCCACAAAATATTCAGCAATCAGCTCATGACGAAAGCTCAGGACGCCATCATCGCTGATCTCGATCAAACCCGCGCTGCGTGCAAACTGTAACAGTTGCATCAAATCATCGTAGGGTTGAGACGAGGGGAGCAGATCATCATCAGCGAATGGTCCCCGCGCCGGATGCTCGTCCAGCCAGAATTGCAACTCATCGCTCCACTCTTCAAGAGATGCGCGATGCCGCCCCTCAGAGGCAGAGGTCACTCGTAACTGGATAGCGTTGCGATCATTTGCCCAGCGTGCGGCACTGGCAACCTCGCTCAGGAAACGCACCACTTCCCGCTCTGAGGGTGCGCCGCGATTCCAGCGCGACTGTCGCTGTTCGTAGAGGATCAGTTGGCGCACATATTCACGCAACAAACGACCGCGCGTATCGATCTGCTTTCCACGCTCAACGCCAATGCGATCAATAATGCCCATCAATGTAAAGAGCATCATGGGGTTGGTACAATGATAGCGCAGACGACTGCGATCGATCACCTGCACAATCTGGCCCGCCGTATGTTGCCAGCGCAGATCCTGTCGCTCGACATAGCGCTCAACGAACTCATGCACCTGCTCTGGCTGAAGTGGATAGATAATGGCGCAAGAGGCGCTGCCCTCATTGACCAGTTGGACAAAATCATGCTGCTCACGAAAATCCACCTCTCGACAGGTCATCACCAACCGATTGCGGCTATCATGCATCAGCTTCGCCAGCTCCTCGCCTACATGCATCAGATAATTGCTATCCACCTCATTGAGGCCATCGCATAACAGCAAGAGCCGCCCGCGCCGTGCCAGGCGTGGCAAAAGAGCATGCAGATGACGCATGCCAGGAAGATCGCTCTGCACAAGAAAGTCAAATAGGCTCATCTTTTCAAGCGTCGAGGCGGCATCCGAGGGAGCAAATTGCATCTCTTTTTTGAGGAAGAGGCTATAATTTTTCATGGGAACATAGACGGGAATCTTGTCGCGCCGAAAAATGAGCTGCCACGGTCGCTGCGATGAGAGGTATTGATACACACGCAATGCGGTTGTTTTGCCCGCGCCTGGCACCCCCAGAATCATCTGGTGGCTCTCCTGTTGCTGGACCAGATCAAGAATCGAAATATTTTCTTGCAGAGTGAGAGGTGCAACTGTTCTCTCCTGCCCATAATTTTCGGTGGCCTGGCGAAGATTGGTCAGGGCAGTGAGAGGCGTATAGAGCTTGTGCTGTTCCTCTTGCGCCTTATGAACGGCACGCAGATAGGCTACCAGTTTCAGAGGCGGTATAGCAAAAAATACAAGAAAAAAGAGAGCCAGAAAAATTAGCAATGGTATTAAAAGTAATTCAGGATTTTGTTCAGGAAAAGCTAATAAGCTGGTAAGGAACCGATCAGGATCTTGCAGCAGGTGAAAAGGATTCCACCACCAGAGAAGACTTATCGCCAGCAAGAGCAAAAAGAGTGTAATGCCACTGCTGATCAGCAATGAGTAAAGGAAACGTCGAGAATGAGTCTTTCGTGTTGTATTCGTCCGTTTATTAATTGGGGTTGTGAGTCCTTGCTCCTGTATCATCCGTTCGAGACCTCGCGATGAAAGTAGTAGGAACAGTATAGCTTATATGATTCATCGGGACAAGCACTAGTAGTTATCGACAAAAAAGGTGAGGTACACATGAGATTAATCTTGCTGATGCCAGCAATTTTGTTTTTTCTGAAAACCATGTTCTTCCTCTCTCTAAAGTAAGACGCCAGAAAAAGGACATCATCAAAGAAATAGGACATATAACCTAAATATTTCACTCGTAAACGCATGCTATTATTAGTACTTTCTTTTTCTAGCCGAGTTTAGTGGTATGTTATAATTTTCCGCGTTACGACTATTGTAGAGAATGCGTTCGTAAAGAGTGCATGAGTTTTTCTATTACAGACCAGGCACGACAGGCCGTTCTCACCACTCGCAAAGGGGGACACGTGAAACCAACTGACCCCACAACATCTGAAGCGACATCGGACAAAAAGGTTACCGATCAGCAACATGTAGAAACGCCTCCCTCGCCAACCATTCAGCCTGGGAGAGACATAGCCAGATGGAAAGCGCTGCTCCTGTTCGCGGTTGCATGTATCGTTCTTGTTCATGCACTCAATGCAGGAGCA
>JAICIM010000749.1 GCA_025928885.1 Ktedonobacteraceae bacterium
GGCGTTGAGACCGGTTGTGTGGTATTAATCATGAGAGCCTATCTCCTTCTCTAGCGGCGCAAACGGCCTCGGCTACGCAAACGCGAACCCATGCGCTCTTTTGCGCCTGCCAACTCATCACGAATAGCGCGACCAGTCAGATGGACGAACACGTCTTCCAGCGTGGGCGCTGTGACCTCGACGCTATGGACCTCGATATCGGCCAGCGTTAACTGGCGAATGGCACTGGCCGCCAGCGCCTGTCCATTCTCTCCCTCTACGTAGAGCGTGTTCTCTTCGCTGCGCACCGGTTGCTCCAGATAGTGTTCCAGAGTGGGAACGGCACGCTCTGCTGACGAAACAGTAAGCCGGACCTTATCCTGACCGACCATGCGTTTGAGCGCGGCTGGAGTATCGATGGCGACGATCTCTCCATGATCGATAATGGCGATGCGGTCGCAGTATTCGGCCTCTTCCATGTAGTGCGTCGTCATAAAGATTGTCAAACCTGTTCGTTCGCGCAACCGGAGGACATGTTCCCAGACGCTACGCCGTGTTTGCGGATCGAGGCCGACCGTTGGCTCGTCGAGAAAGAGCGTTTGTGGCTCATGGAGCAGGCCGCGTGCCACCTCCAGACGGCGCTTCATGCCACCGGAGAACGTTTTGACGATATCCTTGCTACGATCCTCAAGCCCGACCAGCTGCAACACATCCTGGATGCGTGCGGCACGTGTTTTTTTGGGGGTGTGATAGATCATGCAGTGATAATAGAGGTTCTGTTCCGCCGTCAGATATTCGTCAAGGGTGGGATCTTGAAAGACGATGCCAATGCTCTGGCGCACCTGTGAGGCTTCTCGCTCGATGTTGTAGCCATTGATCCACGCCTGGCCGCTGGTGGGATGGAGCAGTGTGCAGAGCATTTTGATGGTGGTGCTTTTCCCCGCGCCATTGGGGCCGAGAAAGCCAAAGGTCTCGCCGCGCTCGACATGCAGATCGATGCCCTTGACGGCCTGCACATCCCCGAAGGAGCGCGTGAGTTTCTCAACGGTAATTGTCATGGTTCAACCTCGATGAGATGATGGAGGACCGGCAGAGCAGCGTTGAGGCGGGTTAGCTCGTCCGGGCTGAGTTGGGCCAGACGCCGCTGCAGGTTGGTGCGACGAAACCGGTCGTAGAGCGCGACCGTACGTAGCCCTCGCTCGGTCGGCGAGATCCAGACCACGCGCCAATCGTGTTCGTCGCGGACCCGCTCGACGAGTCCCAGGTTAAGCAGCCGCTTGACCATCGCTGTCGCTGTTGGTGCCGCGACGCCCACCAGATCAGCTAGCTCTTGCATTGTGCAGCGTTGACGTTTGCTCAGCGACCGCAGCAGCCGGAACTGCCCCGTTGTCGCCCGTAGCTCGCTGATATCGCGCCATTCGGGCTGCTCAGAGGTGGCTTCAGGGGGAATATTGACCCGAATTTGCTGCAAAAGGCCAGGGATAAGATCCAATAGCTCGTCAGCGATGGCCCACTCCTGGGAAGAATGCTCTGTCATCGTCCCTCCCTCAACTTGTTTTCGCTTATTAATACTTAGATTGTCTAAGTATATTGTATGTCGAAGTATCAGTGTTTGTCAATACTTTGAAGTGTGATGATTATGAAATGTTGCCAAGCTCCATTTGCTCTATACAATGTGCATTCTTGACAGGCGGCCTTTCAGCTATGGCGGCAATAGTGTATACTGTGGCAAAAATGGATATATTTGTATCCCTACCTGCTCAACACCCACGGGGCTTGAGCGGACGTGAACTCAAACAGGATGATGATGGTGATGGAGACATTTACTCAACTGAACTATAGTGGACAGATTCGCCGCGCCCGCGATCTGGCGCAGGCCGCGCTGACCTATTATGACCTGGGCAATGGACGCCTCTCCTTGCTGACCCACCGCGCCAACACAATTTTTCAGGTGCATGCCACGAGAAAAATAGAGGATCTGGCCGGCGAGGAGCTGGATCGCGTTGAAAAATCACGCTATATGCTGCGGTTGTACACCACCTCGTTCCCGCCCGAAAATCAGGTCATCTCTGAACTGCTCTGGCTATCAGTACTGCGCAAGGAGACGGAGCTGGTGGTGCCAGAACCTGTTCCCGCTCGCGATGGGTCGTTACTGACCCGGGTTGCGGTTGAGGGCATCCCGGAGGTGGCACACTGCGTCGTCTTTCGCTGGGTCGAGGGGCGCTTTGTCGATAGTGGCCTGACGCCAACAAAGATGGAGCGCGTCGGCATGTTTATGGCTCGCCTCCATCAACACGCTGAAAAATTTACCCCCCCTGCCTCTTTTGAGCGTCCTCGCTGGCAATGGCAATGGGTCTTTGGCAAAAATACGGTACTCGATCCCGAGTTTATCGCCAATCGCGGGCAATACCTGCTCCCAAAAGATGCGTTGCCAATCTTCACCGCCACCGCTGAAAAAGTGGGCGTTACCATGCGTGCAATGCCCCGCGACGCAGTTCATTACGGCCTGGTCCACTTTGATCTGCAACAAACGAATTATCTCTTCTATAAAGATGAGGTGCGGGCCATCGATTTTGAGGATTGTTGCTGGAATCAC
>JAICIM010000477.1 GCA_025928885.1 Ktedonobacteraceae bacterium
CTTTATCGCGCTGGGGCGGCCTGTGAAGTGGTTCCACCAGCGCGATAAAGTCGCGCAACTACGAAAGACATTACAGGATTTGCAAGAGAAATTTCATAAAATGCCCCACACCTTTCTCCAGGGCGAAGAAGGTGTGGGGGCGAGCAAGAGAAGGGATGGAGAGATTTTGAGTGTTGTTGTCTGATTGGTAGAGACGATGTTATACGATGACCTGTCCTCCAGTCAGTTTGGTGAGATCAAGGTGCAGCCAGGGTTCGCCATGTTTTCTCGTGAAGGCATGAATCGCCGGATTTTCGCGGGCATCCAGGAAGATGATGTGTTTGGCAAACTGAGAGGACCATTCATAGCCCACAATCACCTCGTTGCTGGCATCGCACGCATTTTTGATGCGCGTCATGTCAACGTGATTGCAGGTCTGGTCTAGCCCGATCGTGATTTCATGAACGTGGCGGTCGCTGCCAACATAGACGATTTGCCGTGCTGAGTCGGTCTCCCATGCATAGGTTGCTAATGCCGATCCATTGGCAAGCGGCGCGTTGCATAAACGGAGTACGTCAGCGGATCGCCACCGGTCGTCGAGTCCCGCCACCAGCTCGAACAGATTGCCCCGGCTATTGGTGTAAATGATCTGCCTGGTCTGGCCCTTTTCCCAGGCACAGGCGGCCAGCGCTCTGCCATCGGCGAGTGGGGCATTGGTCAGCGCTGTAATGTCGGAGTGCTGCCAGGCTTTGCCAACCTCCCTCATCAGCTCATGAATATGTCCGTCGCCACTCATGTAGATAATGTGTTGCGTGCCTCGCCTCTCCCATGTAAAACCGGCCAGATGTGGGCTTTCGGCATTTGGTGTTCCCGTTTGCGCGGTTATGTTGGTGTGATGCCACTGGCTGATAGCGCCCGCCGCCAGTTCATGAAGTTGTCCATCGCGGCTCAGATAGATGGCATGTTTGCTCAAACCGGCCTTCCACGCGAGGCCGGCGAGGGCGCGTCCATCGGACGGGGGAGCATCCGTTGCCTGAGTGATATCCGCATAGCTCCAAGCGTTGCCTTCGCGTTGTACCAGTTCATGAATATGGCCGCTATTGTCCATCGGGCTAACGTAGGTGATTTGTCTGGTTTGTCCGTCCGGCCATGCATAGCCTGCCAATATTGCTGATTCCAGCCGAGGGCCACCTGCCAGGGCAGTAATGTCGGCATCGTGCCACATGCCATTTTCCCCCACCGTCATTCCATGAATATGTCGATCGCCCGTCTGATATGCAACATGGGCCGTTCCCGCAAGTGTCCATTCGTAACCAACAATATTGCTAGGCATACCGTTTTCTCCCTTGTCTTGTTGCTCAGCTATTCTGCCAGCGTATCCTCTTTTGCTATACCCACTACACGACAAATGATCTTGCGATGTTACATGCGGTGGCTGTATCGTTGTGGATCATCGGGAAACTTTTTCTGGGAAAAGACGTGTATTACATGTAAGAAAATGTTTCCAAGAATGGAGAAAGTACCATGCAGAAGAACGAAGCGACAATGACCCCCCCAGGAGCATGCAGAACATATCGCTCATCTGCTTTTGGAGGCTCAACGTGAGTGCCGGGCTGATATCGAGCGCGTCAATGATCCGAAAGCGCAGGCTCTCTTTGAGACGGTGGCCGAAGTTTTGAGCGGCACAACGAAAGCGCTCACCGATTATAGCCAGCGCAATGAACAGGCCTGGCAGCAAGCGGGTTACACAACGCGCCCGACAACACAACCTCCCACGGTCAGCGATATGGCCGTCGATGTGGATGCCTCCGAACCGCCGCCGCCAATCAATAAGATTTGATGGGTTGCGCTAACAATGCAACGGTATCTGTTGCGTCCGGTGCCTGCCAGGGCGTATCATAGAGGGCATATTCTTTGAGAGCAGGAGACGATTGTGACGGAACACTACCCAACAGATCGCGCCTCGTTGGAGCGCGACAGCGACGTGGAGTTTTTTATTGCCAGCGGCCCCGGTGGACAGCATCGCAACAAAGTAGAGACGGGCGTGCGCCTGGTGCATCGCCCCAGTGGCATCATGGTCACTGCAACCGAGCGGCGCTCACAGTATGCGAATCGTGAGCGGGCTTTTGAGCGTTTGGCTGAGCGCCTACAGCAGTTGCAGTATCGCCGAACGCCTCGCATTGCTACGCGTCCCGGAACGGCCAGTCGTGAGCGCCGCTTACAGGCCAAGCGCCGTAACAGCGTACTCAAGCAATTGCGCACAACTTCGGTTAAACCTCATGAGTAGGAGCCTTTCATTACTCTTGAGAGAGAAACAGTGGATAAAAAATAAGCCCCCTTGTAGAGAGAGATGGCAAGGGGGCTTTTCAAGGCGCTGATGGAGCTATCAGGCGGCAGTACTTGCCAGCAGCTTATTCAGCGTTTCTTTTTTGATCCTGTAGGCCTGTCTCTTGTTGACATGCGGCAGCACAACTGCCTCCAATGCGCCAATTTTCACCCAGCGCCGCACCGTTGTTTCATCAACACGTAGAATCTCGGCCACTTCTGAGACGGTTAAAAGATCATTCATTGCTTACCTCCTGTATGTATATGGTGTTCTGCATGAACAGCTTTCATTTTCTTCCTCCCCAACTCTTCTCTATGGTATGAGGATATCTCTTCTAACACGTCTAAAAGAAGAAAAACGTTACACGGTGTAATTGGAATGAGATACAGATAGCAAGTTTATAAAGGAAAGAATTTGTGCAGTGCTCATTCTCTCTCCTGGCCGGTGGATGCACCCTTCTACGTCCTCTAGAGCATATTGCGCCATGCGCTATCTTTACAAAAAAGAGAACAGTGGATGTAGCAAGCAACGGTACATCTACTGTTCTCTTTTTCGCCTGAGTGCTGACTCAAGCGAGTTCTTTATTCGGCTTCTATTCCAAAAAAGTTTTTGCGCCAGATTCGTGCATAGGCTCTGGGGCATCCAACTGTCTGTGCCAGTTGCTCGACAGTTAGTAGCGTATTTTCGCGCAACAGCTCATGTATTCGCTGCTTTGCGGTGCGCTTTTTCATTAATCGACGCTGATAGGCCTGTTGGGGCCATCTTGGTCTCTTCATGTCTCACCACCCGTTTGTACAAGATCATTGTGAATAACGCTTCACCTTTATCTGGAGTAACTTTACAGCCGTCAAGGGAGAAATGCAACTGTTTTGTTGAGTACAACATGCAGTATCTATCCACTTCCTACACTACAGATCCGTGAAGCACCCCACGCCGTGATCGGCGGGGGTTTCTACAGAATGGGTTCCTCTGGACGCAAGGAAACCGGCTTCTGTGGGACACTTCCTGCCCCCATGTGTTTCTGCTGATAATACATATTATCTGTTGCTCAATTATGTAGCGTGCAGGGTTCTGGATCTCTCTCCTGGCTAAGTCGTTAGCGTTGATATCACTGGATTCATGCAAGAGTATAGCAGAAATTTTTTGTACTGCCATTAGCAATATTGAGATGTACTGGTTGGATCACCTTAGATAATTTGTCCATCGTGCATATGAATGATACGGTTCGTGCGTTCACCTATTTCTAGTGCATGGGTGACGATGACAAATGTTTGCCCATGTTCGCTGTTGAAGCGGCAGAGCAGATCCATAATTTCTTTTGCCGTTTCGCTATCAAGGTTCCCCGTTGGCTCATCGGCCCAGATGATAGCGGGATCGTTTGTCAGGGCGCGAGCGATGGTGACGCGTTGACGTTGCCCTCCCGAAAGCTCTGCCGGACGGTGGCGTGAACGGTCTGACAGACCAACCATATCCAGCATTTCCAGGGCGCGTTTGCGTGCTTTGCGGCCCGGCACTCTGGAGATGAGCATGGGAAGTTCGACGTTTTCGACGGCGGTGAGGGTTGGTAAGAGGTTGAAATCCTGGAAGATGAAGCCCATATGTTGAGCGCGATAGGCCGTTCGTTGCTGATCGCTCAGGTTGCGCAGGCTGTCGCCCTGGATCAAAACATCGCCGTCATCGATGGTATCAAGTCCGGCGAGGCAGTTAAGCAGCGTTGTTTTGCCACAGCCGCTGGGACCCATAATCGCGACCATCTCTCCAGCTGCCACCGTCAGATCGACTCCCCGGAGCGCCTCCACACGTAAGTGGCCGCTGCGATACAGCTTCTGGATGTTACGCGCTTCAATGATAAAAGGCTTTTGCATTGCTGAGTTTTCCTGCTTCCTGCTTTTTAGTAATGGAGCGCTTCTGTTGGCGTAATACGTCCCGCCTGCCATGCTGGCAGCAGTGCGGCCAGCAGCGAGGCGACGAGCGCAAAGCCAATGATTGTGCCGAGTTGTTCCCAGGGAATACTGAATACCAGACTGGTATTGAACTGCTCAAAGAAATCGACGGCGAAGATGTTGCGGGCCAGGATCAAACCCAGCGCAAGACCTAGCAGACTGCCAATGCAGCCAATCAGAAAAGCCTCGCAGAGAAACGCGCTCTGAATCAGACGGCGACCGCTCCCCAGTGCTCGGAGCATGCCGATCTGTTGGCGACGCTCTATTACCGCTCGCGTCCCGATAATTGCCAGTGCCGCCACACCCAACAGCAGCACCATGCCCACCATGCCTAATAGCACATCGCTGATGAGGATGCGTGGCCCACGCTGCTGCCAGACAGCATCTTCAAGCACGGTCGTTTCTAGACCATGATCGAGAAACGCTGATCCCAGGGCAAGCGCCAATGCTCGTTTATCCTGTCCCGGAGCCACTTTAAAGTAGTATGCCTGTGCATCTGGATGCTCAAGATCGAGCGTAACGTTGCCATAGAGCGCGTGGTTCACATAGAGACCAAAGTGATTGCTATCACTATTATCAACGACTCCGATGATCGTTAGTTTCATCGCCCGCTTCTGCTCGTCGGCGACCCAGACCGTTTGAGGAGAGAAGCTGGCCTGTCCCTGGTAGACGCCGCTCATGCTGAACGCATAATAGGAATCCAGGCCCGGTGGATCTTTAGGCGAGCCAGCGGCATTGGGCGATGGCGCAGTTGGATCGTAGACGGGTGGCAGATAGTCAGGGGGATAAGGGAGCGCATCGTCGTCGATCAGCGCATAATTTGGATGTGATTGCAGTGCCTGCCAGATAGCTTTATCGTTGCTAAATCCCTTTGCCCTGCCAACAAGATGCAGGCCATAGCCCTGTAGAAAGCCGCCGTCAACGACCTGGGTGGGATAGATGTGCCACGCAGGAGCGGGAGCGTCGGGCTGAATGGCACCCGTCACCGTCGTGGTGCGCACACCGATCGCAGCAAATTTTCTGGGATCGATACCGCGACCGGCCAGTTCGGCGCGGATATTGGTGATTGGCTTGAAATAGCCGATAGCCTGAATATCGTAGCCGCCGGTCTGCACATCTATGTTGGTATAGGTGTTTTGCATGGCGTTGGTAATGACGGCCATCAGGGTCATGGCAAAGATAACCAGGCTAAACATGAGCAGGGTCAGGCCGGTGCGAAAACGGTGGTGGAGTGGATACGATGAGGCCAGCCGCGCTGTCAGATGTAGCTTGGGAAACCAGGAAAAGAGTTTGAGCA
>JAICIM010000033.1 GCA_025928885.1 Ktedonobacteraceae bacterium
CAACCCATTGCGCTCCATGATGCCCGCCTGCCTCTTCATCAGCTGCCGCCATGAAGATGACATCGCGCTTGAGTGGGATGTTGTGGCGCTTGAGCAGCAGCATGATCAGCAACTCCATCGCCACCATATGCTTCATATCCAAAGCTCCACGGCCATAGAGATAGCCGTCGGCAATTTCCGCACCAAAGGGGTCGTACGTCCACTTATCTGGTTCCACCGCTACTACATCGGTATGGGACATCAAGAGCAGGGGGGCCTCGCTGCCGTCGCCTTTCAAACGTGCAATCAGCGTTCCCCGATCTGGCGAGGGGCCGACGATGGTACAATCGATGCCCTCCTGTTGTAGCACCTCGCGCAGATATTCGGCGGCTCGCGTCTCGTTGCCCGGCGGGTTGCGCGTATCGAGCCGCAGGAGGGCGCGTAGTCGCTCTATAACCTCTTTTCCTGCTACATCCCAATCAGGTTGTGTTGATGCATGTGTTGCCATAAAACAATCTCCTCTATTTGCCTCATTGATAGTGGTATGGTATCACACCGCTACGGTGAGAGTGCTACGTTTTATGTTGCTGGCGGCGGTGCCTGCTTATTTGTGATGATGTGTTGATACATGCGCTGGAAGGCGGCACCCTGGGGCGTGATGCTGTCGTCCAGGCCGATCAATGGCAGCGGGGTATTCGTGGCGGCATACTGCATCGAGGCAAAGACGCGGTTGGCGGCGAGCGTCTGAAGCGCTTTCTCGGTCCAGGCGCTCATAAACGCGGCGTTGTCGTGTTTGCCATCGTTGGTGGTGACATGACCATTGGGAAGCACATTGAGGTCAGGGGCGTAGTTCCATTCGGTGATCATGATGGGGAGCGTCCGCCCGATGGTTTGCTGCATGGCGTCGCGTGCATCGCGGATATGGTCGGTCCAGGCGTCGATGCCAGCGGTGCATGGGGCGGCCTGAGATTTATAGCCACAGACGTATTCGTGCCAGCTGATTTCATTTGGTTGGGGGTGTGTCTGTTGCAAAAAGGCAGTCAGGTTCGTCCGATCGTACTTATAGCTGACCGGTCCGATGAAGTGCGCTTTTGGATCTATCTGCTTGAGTTGGGGGATGATGGCGTTCCAGGAGGCGGTATAGCGCTGCATGGGAACGCCCTGGAGATCCTCTTCGTTGCCAAATTCGTAGTATACAGTCGTGTTGCCAAAGACCTGCTGCATATCCTGTACGACGCGTCGATCAACCGCTAGCGGGTCCGGCACCAGCGGCCCATTGAGAATGACCAGCGGGACCGCGCCGATCTTTTTAATCGCCTGCGCCGCCTTGATCTCGATCGTTTCGGGAACCCCGGGCCGCACAGGCATGCGGATCATCTGTACATGGATCTGTTGTAATGCCTGTTGTGTGGCGGGGGAGTCGAGCATCTGATCGGTGGTTGCACTGGCGAGCAGCGACATATTGGTGCCGAAAATCAGTGGTGAAACGGGATTGCTTGTTGGGGATGGGGAAGGCGTGGGTGAGGGTGCCGCGCTGATTGGCGCTGGTTGGTGTGGGCTACGGAGTATACTCACACTTATAATCACAATTGCCAGCACTATTCCCAGGATAGCGAACAGAACGGCCAGTTGTTTGCGTGTGAAATTCCCCCCCGATTTTTGAGGATTTGGCGTCATCAATACATAAACTCCCTACATAAAGAAATTTTCAAGCTGTTCGGGTAGAACGATAGTTTTGCAAGAGCTATAACGAAGCGTAGCACATCCTGACGGTTCTCACCAGTGGTGTGCTGGATGCAAAAAACCGGCATGGTCCTGCTTGAGATGGAGCAGGGACCATGCCGGTTCTATAGATAGATTAATCTTTCTCTGTATATTGGAGAACGATAGAGGGATCGAGATAGATGCGATCCCCATTGCTGAGCGCCATCTGACTGATCCGGTATCCTCGCCATGTCAGACCGTTCAGGCTATCGGCATCCTCTACAATCCAGACGCCATCGTTCTGATAGAGCAGAGCGTGGCGACGCGAGACGCGCGGCGAGGCGATCTGGATATCACTTTTGGAATAACGCCCGATGGTGAGGCGAGGCTGATCTAATGAATGCTCGCTTACAATCTTGCCGTCGACCTGAATCTGGACCTGCGCTTTTGTGGACGGGTTCAGCGTATGGAACTCTTCTTCCTCGGGAGGCTTCTTTGGACTCGTGGGCAGCGGCGGTCTGGGGATGGGCGTGACGGGTATTTGCGCCGTCATCTTGGATGTCACGGACGTAATGGCCGGCGTCACCACCGTAACCTCGCCTGTATCGGCATCGAGAGCCGTGTCAATGCTGGTCAATGTGTCTGCATCTACCAATGAACTTGCGCCAACGAGAGCACCCACCCTGGCCGTCTTGCGGGCGGCACGCTGGGCCGGTGGGAGCGTTTTCACATGGACGGAGCGCACAACGAGCGTTTCGTCCTCTTCGCGATCGAGGTTGTAGCGGTTTTGCTCTTCCAGTAGATGGGTAAAGACGCCATTTTTGGTCTTTAATTCATCGAACGCCCCCTGCTCAACGATGTGGCCCTCGCTCATAACAATAATCTCATCGACCTTGCCCAGAGTACTGAGGCGATGCGAAATCGTCAGCACTGTTCGCCCGGTGATCAAGGTATTAAGCGCACGCATGACTTCGGCCTCTGATTCAACGTCGAGATTAGCTGTTGGCTCGTCAAGGATCAGGATAGGCGTGTCGCGCAAAATGGCGCGTGCGATTGACAGCCTTTGCTTCTGACCGCCAGAGAAGTTGCTGCCCTGTTCGCGCACGACCGTATCGTAGCCATCGGGGAGGCGCATGATCATATCGTGGATATTAGCTTTCATGGCCGCCGAAATGACCTGATCCATCGTAGCATCGGGACGACCAGTCTCGATATTTTCACGAATCGTTCCTTCAAAGAGGACGGAATCCTGAAGCACGAGGCTGATGTTCTGGCGCAATACCTCTAAGGGGTAGTCTGAGATTTTCACACCATCGATGAAGAGCGAGCCTTCACCTATCTCATAGAAGCGCGGGATCATCTTGGCGAGCGTCGTCTTGCCGCTGCCGGAGTAGCCAACCAGCGCCACTTTGCGGCCAGCCGGGATGTTGAGATTGATACCATTGAGGACCGGCTGATCGTGGAGATAGTTGAAGCGGACGTTTTCAAAGCGAATATGGCCTTTCAAACGAGCGGGTCCACGATACTCCTCGACCGTATCGACCACTTCGGGAGCCTGATCGAGCACTTCTTGAATGCGCTCGGCCCCAGAAGAGGCGTTGCTGGCGACGTTAGTGAGCTTTGAGAGGTCGCGCATGGGCTGGTAGAGCATCTTCAGATAGGTGAGGAACAGGATCAATGTACCGATATCGATGGTCGATCCCTGAATCGTGAAGATGCGTAAATCCATGCTATTGCCAGCTGCCACGTAGCCACCCACGCCGATTACGATCAGGGTGCCGATAGCGACCAGCACAGAGACCAGCGGTGTGAACTGAGCTTGGAGGCGTCCAGCCTGCATGCCAGCTGCCTGATGGTTGCGTACATATTCGCCAAAGCGGGTATTTTCGCGCGTCTCAAGCGTAAACGCGCGAATAACGGTCAGCGCATTCATATCCTCTGTGGCAACGTCCGCAATTTTTCCGGCAGCCTTTGATTTTTTGCGGGCCGCTCTTTTAATGCCTCCCGTGTAGGTGAAGACGAGCAAGAAGAGCAGCGGTGTAACCAGCAGCGAGAGAATGGTGTATTGGACGCTGATGACGAGCATGATCGAGGCAACGCCGATCAGGGTGAGCGTTCCGGCGAGGAGATCGACCAGACCATCGGTCACGAGCTTTTCGATATCGGCAATATTGCCTGTAATGCGCTGGACCAGATCGCCCTTTTTCTGGCGGTCGTGCCAATCAAGCGAGAGGCGTTGCAGGTGATCAAATAGCTCTGCTCGCAAGCGTGCGCTGAGTTGCTGCGCAATAAATGTTGCCAGATACAGCTCGATGTAGGACATCAGGGCGCTCAGCAGGCTGAAAACCAGCAGCATGAGCAGGGAGAAGACGATGACGCCAATAACGCTGTGGTGCGTAATCTGAGGATTGGTAATCGAGCCGGAATCGGATGATGTGGCCGGACAGGGCGCAGGCGGCGGCGTTCCTGTCGGTTGATTGGGCGCAACAGGGCGTAGCGATGGATCGAGCAGTGGTGTATCGAAAAGAGAGAGCACGGGATCGAGAAAGGGAAAGCTGCATGCAGGATCAGCTCCTGGATTGTTAACTTTACTTGGGATGAATTTGAGCGGCATCGCCGCCAGCAGGTCACAACCAACCTGGCTAAAGGTAACCAGAATAGCAAACACAACCAGCAAGCGATAGCCCTTCAATTTGTGATAGAGAAGGCGAGCTAGAATCATCATATGGTATCCTATCGGTTCACAATATATTCTTCTTGTGCTGAAAGGGTTGATGGTAGCATACTGGATGGCATACTAGACGGAAGGCTGCAATCCCTTTGGATGGGTGTCGCAGGCAGAAGAATCGCCGGTAATTTGTGCGTGATCTTTGGCGCGAGCGGTGCGGCATCGTACGGGAACTGCTGCTTCATCCGTTGAGCCGTTTCGATTACGCAGCGAGCGACCAGCTTTTCTGCCTCTGGCACATTGCCGAAGCTGGGGAAGTCGTTGATATCTACGACCATCGGTCCCTTGCTTGTTTCAACCACATCCAGACCGTAAATATCGAGGCCGAAGAGCCTGCCAACCCGCAGAGCCAGCGAACGGAGCGCCGGACTGACTGCAATGGGACGCTTTTCCACCTCAATTGCGGGATGGAGGGGTGAGCGTTTGGCGACGGCAAAAACATCGTTGCCTGCAACGTAGAGCTTGGTATCGAAGCCGCTATTGACCTCGTAGTGCTGGGCTAGCCAGAAACTCCCAGTAGCGGTTCCGTTGGCGACTTCGATTTCAAGTTGTGCCAGCGCGGCGGGACTATCAATATAATGAATCTGGCGGCAGGAACTGCCATTGGTAGGTTTTACGACTAATGGAAACTGCTCTCGGGGAACCTGATTGAGCAAACGTGGATGCGCGACAAAGTAGGTGGCTGGCATGGGAATATTTTGCGCCTGAGCCATAACCACCGCAATGGCTTTATCACGTACACGCCGAATAGCCCATGAGCGATTAATAGTGGGAATGCCGACGGCCTCTGCCGCTTCTAACAGCGAGAGGCCAGGTCCGTCCGAGACGGTTTTCAATACATATGCATCATAACGCTTTTTGGGTAGATCTGATAGGCTGGTAATAGTATCCTGCGGGACCAGGATATCGACGGAGTGGCCCCATTGCAAGAGTTGATTGGAAACTATGGTTGGCATGGAGTCGTGTCGATATTGTTCTTCAATGATAAAACAGAAATGCACCGTTTTTTCCCCCTAGATTACGAATAGAGATTATTGGTAGCTCTTCGGGTGGTGGCTAGGGGCTATTCTGACGCCGGGGTGGGTTATCTATGCTCTTTAAAAATTGCTGCTGGGAAACATTGGGCATTGATCTATCGGTTTTTGATATTAAAAAGCATAACCACGCCTCTACTATCAACTGTCCCTGGTTGACCTGGAGAGTTACAGTGAGTGTTTCCTTAAGTATTAATAGAATTTGTTGGGCTACAAAGCATTGTGATTGGCTCTTTACAAGGACTATCCAACATAATAAGCCGTCTTCTTCTAACAACGATTTATGCGCATGAGCTTAACATGAACATTAAGATCAGATTAAACTAACGCGTGAAAGATGCTGATATTATAGCAAATATGTGTTATACTCTGTTATAAAACATGTATGTTAAATTTATGTTAAGAAAATGTAAAGGAGATGTCGCAATTTCTATGATTTCGGGTGTATATCGCCCTATATCAGGTGCGATAAGAAAACGTCTTTTTCTAGCAGTAATCTGGGTAATATCGATAGCACTACCTACACTTTTGATCGTGCGAGTAGGGATGCAGTTTTTTACTCCTTCCCCTGCTGATCGCTTACTTATGGTCCGTGATATTCCTCTGCCAGATTCTTTTCCAGACCCTGCGCGTACTGCGCAGAACCCTTTTGCGCCAGGGGTTGCCAGGTTGTTTGACCATTTTGATTTTCAGGTGGTTGATCCCCAAACACACCTGCTCTTTATCGCTCATACCGGGCCAAACCCGGATCGTGAACATCAGGTGAACCCGCATTTTGATCCCGATAGCGGTGCAAAAAACGATGGTAATATTATCGTTTTCGACACTCAGCAACAAAAAATCGTGAATCTGCTGCCTATCCCGCAAGTGACCGGGTTGACCCTGGACACCGACCGGCATCATGTGTTTGCTGCGGACTCCAATGATAACATTATTTACGACATAAATGAGAAGACGATGAGAATTAGCCCTACTACCTTGCAGGAGAATGATAGTCCGAATGGGCTGGCTTACGATCAAATCGATCATCTTATTCTGGTTGCTGATCCTGGCTCACCTGCCGATCCTGACGAGGCCAATGCAATTGAGCGCAAAAATCAAAATGTGACTTTTATTGATGTGCGTACTGATAAGGTTGTTGGGCGCGTTGTGTTAGGGATTGATGGTAAGTGGGGTGATGATGTAGGACATGTGCGCTTTGACCCTCAATTACATCGCATCTTTGTGGCGGTCCAGCAGTTGTCTGATCCCGATAGTACTAATCCTCATCTACAGCCTCCGGCTAGTGCGGCCTGGCTCGTCTCGCTTGATCCGCTGACGATGAAGGTGGTTCAGCGTCTCCATCTGCCAGATGGCTGTATCAGACCTCACGGCCTGGTCGTTGATCCCGCCTCTCATATCGGTTTTCTTGCCTGTGTCGATGCCGATCCTGCCACCCTGATCCGTATTGATCTGCAAAAGATGGCGGTGATGCAGGAGAAGCCGTGGATTGTGGAGGCAAAGCCCGATATGCTGACGTTTGATCGGACGCTGCACCTGCTCTACGTAGCTTCTGCCAGTGGAATAACCGTCTTTCAACAAAACGGGCGTGCCTTTAAATGGCTGGGCAGCTATAGCTTTGGCGTCAATACGCACACACTTGCTGTGAACGAGCAGACGCACGAACTCTATATTCCCGTCACCAGTGTGGGAGGGCGGCCAGTGCTGCGGATCATGCGTTACAACTTTGAACAGTATCACGGTTGAGACACTATGCAGTTCTCAGGGGCAGAAGCGAATGCAAACCTCGTTCGCTTCTGCCCCTTAACTATGCAAGGATCTGATGGATTGCTCGCAGCAACTCATCGACATCGAATGGTTTTTGAATCAGGGGGATGTTGCGCCTGGTGAACTCTTCTTCATTAACCAGGCTGGCCGTGATAACTATGGCAGGGACATGTTGCAACTCTGCAATGTTGTGGAGACGATCATAGAGATCAAGGGCTGTCATGCTGGAAAGGCGATAGTCGAAGAGGAAGAGATCGGGCCGCGTGGCTTTAACATCATCGATGCGGTGAAAAATCTCCTCTTCGTTCGTAAAATGGACAAGCTGATACGGGGTTTCGGACTGGACTAATAGCCGAAGCATATCTGCATTGCTGACATCATCTTCTGCTAATAAAATAGTTCTCCCCTCATTTTTTTTAGCTTGCGTTTTGTCCTGGATGATTTCATTCTCAGAGCCTGACGACATCGCTACCTCCTGAAATAATGGCAAGAGAATATACCTCTCGAAGATAAAAAATAATGTTCGAGGCACTGAGCTAGTATAACACATGGTTGAGATATGGAAAAGCCATCAAGCCAGTTCTCAACTAGCCTGATGGCTCTTTTGTCTCTATTGAACCCTGCTGATGCGTATAGTTACAATGTCCCTTTACATTTCTGGATCGTTGACGGCGATATAGCCAAGTCCGAAGGCGGCTCCATCTTCAAGCAGCCCCAGAGCGGCGTCGGGTAGATGGGTGACTCTGGCTAATGCGTTGCGAGCGTAATAGCCTGCATAGGAGCCAGCAACGGCGGCGACCGCGCCCAGTATTGCGCCAAGCACGAGTGGGCGGTGGTAGCGATGGCAAATGCGCATCCCGGCCAGTGCGCCGAGTCCAATGCGGGCTAGAAGTGGTCCGGTCGAGAGGCGGCTGGGGATCTGCGGCAGTTTATCGCCGACCAGTTCGCCGGAAGCGAGAACATCGGTTACGACGCGAGTGACTGGAGAGCTAAGAACCTGCTCGACCGTGTTGGTTGGGGCGGGATCAAGCTCGCTTGTTCTGTTCAGCATTGCAAAAGGGGCCAATGAGCGCAGCCCGCCAACGAAGCCAAGCAGGACCGCACGGGTATAAATCGCCGTATCGTTCTCATGAGAGAGTGTTGGCAACCTCTCCAATACATCAGAAAATGGGGTATTTTTGTCGCTTATGCGCCATGTTGTCATAAAGTGCTTTCCTCTCTTATACAGGTAGTTGTTTTTATTATAGTCTCTTCCTATCTGTATCACGGAGCGTCTATGCTGAATGGTTCATTTGCCCCCTTTGTCTGGAAGCAATCAGTGTTATAATTATCAATGTGGTTTGTGAGTGTTGAAGAAAGGATGATCTATGCAGATACAAAAACAGGGAAATACGCCGTTTGTTCTGGTGGTGTCGGATGCTCTATTGGCCCGTGTGACGCTGGCCGGAGACCAGCAAGCCTTCGCCACCCTGGTCCGGCGCTATGATGCGATCATATTTAATTTTGCCTACCGTTTCTTAGGAGATGAGCAACAGGCAGGGGATGTCTTGCAGGAAGTATGCCTGCGCCTTTATCATGCCCTGCCCTCTGGCACGACAGAGACCTCTTTTAAACTGTGGCTTTTGCGTATGACGTATACCTGTTGTATCGACGAATTGAGCCGTAAACCAGGAAGAACCTATCGCCTCTCTGAATGTTATGGTGCGTTCGGGATACAAGAGGCTGCTCGTGCGGGTCGTGTTGCTGGACTGGCTCAGTTGCCCGCCGCTTTGTCCGCCTGTTCAGATTTTCAACAGGTGATGCAACAGGCTATGATGGCGCTGTTGCCAAAGCAGCGTGCCGTGCTCGTTTTGCGCTCTATCTTGCGCTTGAGCTTTGAGGAGATTGGTGGTGTCGTAGAGATATCAGTGGCGGCGGCACAGACCTGTTTTACTCAAGCGAAAATACTATTGCGTCAATATCTGCGTGAGCGATCGGAACTGATGACGGCTGGCTTAGAAAAGATGTGAATGGATATATCCGCTATTTTGCATGCCACCAAGCATCGTACCTGGCCCCTTCCTTCCGGTCCCTGGGTGATGACTCAGATCTGGCATGAACTGCTCTTTGCGCACTGGCCGATTGCGCCCGAGGTTTTGCGACCACTTGTGCCAGCGATATTGCCCCTTGATACTTTTGAGGGGCAATGTTGGATCGGCGTGGTGCCATTTCATATGTCGTATGTGCGCCCGCGTGGAGTACCACCAGTGCCAGGCCTCTCCGCGTTCCCCGAATTGAATGTGCGAACCTATGTCACCCTCAATGGGATTCCGGGCGCATATTTTTTCAGCCTGGATGCTGGCAATGCCATTGCAGTTGCCCTGGCTCGCACACTGTTCCATCTGCCCTATTTTCGAGCGCAGATGAGCAGCAAGCGAGCAGGCGATACGATTCACTATCAAAGCGTGCGTACTCATCGTGCAGCTCCATCCGCTGAACTGTTGGCATCCTATCGACCGATCGCGCCAGTTGCGTATAGCGTACCGGATACGCTTGAGCACTGGTTTACTGAGCGCTATTGCCTCTATACGGTCGTGGGCCGGCGCGTCTATCGCTGTGATATTCATCATCTCCCCTGGCCATTGCAGCCCGCCGAGCTGGAGACCGTGCGCAATACAATGGCGGAGGCTGCTGGCCTCTCCCTGCCTCCTACCCCTGCTTTCCTTCATTATGCACACAAGCTCGAAGTGCTGGTCTGGCCACTACAGCGAGTTTTGTAGGGGGCGCGTGCTTCTGTATAAACAGATTTGTCAGGTTGATGTAATCCATGCGAAGATTTCCGACGTACTCTTTTATGAGCAGGAGAGAACGGAGGTTTTCGCATGGATTGCCAGGAATTTCAAGAATTATCGGGTGCTTATGTACTGGGAGCTACGAGCGAGAAGGAACGTCGGGAGGTGGAGGAACATCTCTCTCAATGCGCCAGTTGTCCACAGACATTGCATGAACTACAAAAGGCGGTGAACTACTTACCCTTTGCTGTTCCTTCTATCGAGCCTTCGGCGTCCGTGAAAACGCGTCTTTTTGCCACTATTCAGGCCGAGGCGGGCCAGTCTGCTCAAAAAACGCCGCTACGCCCTCTGATGAGCAAGCAGGTGCGTCCTTTCTGGTGGAGCTACTGGCAAACACGTGTTCTGGCGACGGTTGCCGCTATTTTCGTGCTGCTTTTCGGCGGCATGGCAACCTGGAATATCGCCTTACAGCAACAACTGGCGACCACTCCTTCCCCTTCATTCACCGCAACCATCCAGGGGACCAATCAGACAGGTAGTATTCAAGGTGTGGCTCTTTATTTTCCTCAAACGCGGACAACGACTGTGGTGTTACACGGACTGCCAGCGCTTACCGGGACGACGATCTATCAGGGCTGGCTCATTAAAAATAAGCAACCACAGAGCATTGGCCGACTCGATATTCGTGATGGAACCGCAACCCTCAATTTTCAGGGAGATGGCGGCACTTATGATGCCATCGCCATCAGCCGTGAGCCGGGGCCGCAGACCAGCCAGGAGCAACCACAAGGGCCGGTTGTCGCGCTAGGCTCCTTGCCTCATGGACAACAACCTGTTGGATGGAGGGGATGATGCGCATCTTTAAAAACAGCCGCAACGTACAAAATAAACCGCTGAGTAGAGAGCAGGCCGTCAACGTTGGCGAAGTGAGCGATGAGGCTTTGATGACTGCGATTTCTGGTGGCGCTCTCTGGGCGATGGATGCGCTGTATGAGCGGTACTCTCGTCTCCTCTATTCGCTGGCGTATCGTATGGTCACCGATCATCAGGTGGCAGAGGATCTCTTGCAGGAGTCGTTTTTGTCAGTATGGCGCAATGCTTCTTCCTATTCTTCGCGTAACGGGGCGGTGCATAGCTGGCTCTTTTCCATCATTCATCATCGAGCTATTGATTATTTACGCGCTCTCCAGCGTCGTGCGGCCCTCAATCCTGTCTCTCTAGAGGATGTGGACCCTGAAGATCACCAGGCCTCCTCGGACACCTGGGAACAGGTCTGGGTTTCTTACCAGCAAGCGCAGGTGCGCCAGGCGCTCATGACATTGAGTAAAGAACAGCGATTAGTGATCGAGCTGGCCTATTTTCAGGGATGGACACAGGCAGAAATAGCTGAAGGATGCCATATTCCCCTCGGTACTGTGAAGGCTCGCATGCGTCTGGGCCTTCTGCACTTAAAACGAAGGTTGGAACAGCAGGGCCTTCAGGAAAGCTGAGTAGTGGTCCTACATTCATCCTATCGATCTATCCTGAGGATATCTCTACTGATCAGGAGAGGGGAAGTTGTTTCCCTTCTCCTGATCGTGTCTTCCACGTTATTTTTAGTAGAAACGTGAGACGTTGAGATTGTAGAACTCCGCTTCCAGATATTCGAGGAGGAGGGCGAAGTTGAGAATATCCACATCGCTTTTCAACGGTTTAGATGGATCGCTACCTTTATTGAGGCTTTTGATGAAAGGTGAGGCGGCCTTCACGATATCCGCTTGCGACATGGGCTTATCAAAGGCACCATTCATGCTTAACTGTTGTCCGGTGAACGCGTTGAGATATCCTGCGTGCCTGGCCTCGATGGTCAGGATAGAGCCGGCGGCTGCCAGAATACTTTTGTTACCGATGGCTGGCGCGGCCATTAAATAGGCACCAACGCCGATATTCTCAAATGTTCGCGCAAGCTCCACAAATGCGTGGGCGTCCGATTGACGTAGCTTCTGAAAAGTAGGTTTGGGACGTGCAGCACTGCCTAACGCTTGCTTGAGATATGTCACATGCGCATTTTCATCGCGCTTGATCTCTTCAAAAGCTGTTGCTGCCGCCAACTCAAAATCTTTTCTACTGGATGCCCCAACTGGTTGAGTCATAAGCATGCTGGCAGGGACTGCCGCTGCTGCCGCTCCCAGGAGTGATGTGCGTAGAAATCCTCGGCGCGATGAGGTCTGCTGTTCCTCGTTCTGGGCAAATGGCATAAACTGTTTCATGATGCGTTTCCTTCTGATGTTCCTCTATACGTGTGTAGTATGCAGGAATTTTTATCGAAGAGGCTCCTCTCTTATGACCAGCTTTTCTAACCTGGTTCGGGAACTTCTTCTGCTGTAAGTAGTGATAGTGTGAAGCTGGAGAGAAGGTGGACATGTTGTGTACACATGGGAACTACCTCTTGTTCTGTGGAATGGTGAAAAACAATAGCGTAAATTGTTCCTTCTGCTCCAGCCTCACACGACCTTCACTAGGGACTACGCCTGCCACTCTATTTGGATTACTTTTTAGGGCAATATCTTGTGTTGTTCATTTTTTAAGAAGCCTTAAAGTCTCTAATCTTTGAAAAAAAACTGCTGCGGGATTATAATGGAGATCGGATTTATCAATATCTATCGCATGTTTTCTCAACTCTCTATAAAAAGTATATACAAGAGGAGCGTAGCATGTCCGAAGAAATGGATTTTATCGGTAAACGTATTGGGAATTATCAGCTTACTTCCCGCATCAGCAGTGGTGGGTTTGGTCAGGTCTACCTGGCTCGGCATACTCTGCTCAAAGAGCGTGTGGTTGCTGTAAAGCTACTACATATGTTTTTGCAAACACCGCAGGAGCAGGAGCAATTTTTGCAAGAAGCTCAACTTTTAGAGAGTCTGAAACATCGCCATATACTGCCTCTGCTCGATGTGGGCTTTCTCGATAATACCTCCACCCCATATTTGATCACCGAATATGCCCCGGGTGGCTCCTTGCGGGATCGGCTCAATCAGGTGAAGACGCAACCTGTTTCCATAGAGCAAGCGGTTGCTATTCTGGCGCAGGTGGGAGAGGCGCTTTATTTCGCTCATCAGCATAACATTATTCACCGTGATCTCAAGCCAGAGAACATCCTTTTTAATGCGCAGGGCGATGCGTTGTTGGCCGATTTCGGTATTGCCACTGTTGCAGCTGCGACGACACGTTCGCAGTTGATGACGAAGATCATGGGTACTCCGATGTATATGGCTCCTGAGCAGTTTCAGGGGAAGATTAGCCGAGAGAGCGATCAGTATGCGCTGGGGTGTATCGCGTACGAGCTGTTTACCGGTCGGCAGCCGTTTCAGGCCCCTGATTTTATCGCGATGGGCTTTTTGCATGCGACTGAGCAGCCGGAGGCGTTGCGGCAGTATAATACGACCCTGCCTGGGGGTGCGGAGCAGGCGGTCTTAAAAGCGCTTGCTAAGCGGAGGGAAGGACGTTATCCTGATGTCCAGGCTTTTGTTTCGACCCTGCAATTGGCGACCCCTCCTCCCCCATCTCAAGTGTCATCGGTCTCACCATCTGCGCCAACTGTCGCATCCACATCGGTTGCTGTGACCGAGACCTCACTGGATCAGGCGGCGCTCCAGGCCCTTATGAACAAGGTACAGGGCGTGCAAAGTGGGGGAGGCAGCGAGACGGAAAATGAGTTGTTTGCCTGCGAACAGGAGATCAGGCGCAATCCGCTGAATGCTCGACTCTATAATCGGAAAGGTGATTTGCTGAGTACACTGCTGCGGGATGAGCAGGCGTTAGAAGCCTATAACCGGGCAATCGAGCTAGATTCAACAAATGCCGAATTTTACTATAACCGGGGAAACGCGCTGGCGAATTTAAAGCGCTATACGCAGGCGCTGGACTCTTATGATCAGGCCCTGCGCCTGAATCCCAACCATGCCTGGGCATATAGTGGGAAGGGTTGGGTGCTGAATATTCTGGAGCGAGATGAAGAGGCTGTACGGGCCTGTGAACAGGCGCTGCGCCTCGAACCCAATGATGCCGTGACCTATACCAGAAAAGGCAATGCGCTCTGGGGCTTGAAGCGCTATGAAGAGGCGTTGGAGGCACATGAGGATGCCATTCGTCTCAGGCCGCGCATGGTGGCGGCGTACAATAATAAGGCGCTGGTGCTGTCTGATATGAAGCGCTATCCTGAAGCATTGGACGCGTATGATATGGCGCTCCGCCTCAACCCTGATTATGTGAATGCCTATAGTAATAAAGCCCGCGTGCTCTATCTTTTGAAACGAGATGCAGAGGCGCTTCAGACCTGTGATAAAGCCCTTTCTCTTGATCCTCGCAACGTGACGGTGTATAACCGGAAAGGATTGGCGCTCATTGGTCTCAAGCGCTATGAAGAGGCTCTGGCCGCGTTTCGGCAGGCAACGGTGTTAAATCCTGGCTATAGCGATGCTGTTGGCAATACAGGCTATGTGCTGTGTTTGATGCAGCGCTATGAAGAGGCATTGCAGGCTTGTAATGAGGCAATTAAGCTTGATCGAAACTTTGTGACGGCATATGGGAATCGGGCCTGGATTCTCAATAATATGAAACGATACGAAGAGGCGCTGGTGGCCTGTGAAGAGGCTTTGCGCTTTGATCCTCGCAATGTAACCTACTTGATTCGCAAGGGCAATGCCTTTCTTGGCTTGCTACGCTACGACGAGGCACTACAGATTTACGATCAAGCGTTGCTGCTCGATCCCCAATCAGTTTCTGCCTTCATCAATAAAGGTATCATCTATAAGACAAAGCGCCGCTATGAGGATGCGTTGAGGGCGTTTGAGCAGGCACTGCGCCTTGATCCGAACGATGCTGCGTCGTATAGCGATAAGGGCGATGTCCTGTATGATCTGGGGCGCTATCAGGAGTCGCTGGCCGCCTATGAAAAGGCAGCTCAACTGGGTGCAAGGGATGCCAGAAATTACAAGGATCGCGCCAACGCGCTCTATAAGCTGGTGCGCTATCAGGAAGCGCTGGCGTTGTACGAGCAATCTATTCAGCTCAACTCTGCGTATTCCCCGGGTTATCATGGCAAGGGTCTGGCGCTCAGTGGGCTAAAACGCCACTCTGAGGCGTTGGAGGCTTACGATCAGGCGTTGAAGCTTGATCCATCGTCTCTTAGCATCCAGAGCGATCGGGCGTGGACGTTGTATCAGTTGGGGCGGGATCAGGAGTCGCTGGACGCCTGTGATAAGATCTTGCGCGTTGATCCGCAGCATCTTTCCACCTTGAACCGCAAAGGTATTGCATTGCTGGCGTTGCAGCGCTACGAGGAGGCGCTCGATATCTACGGTCAGGTGGTGCGGCTGGACCCGGAGTATGCCGCTGCTTATAACAATCGCGGCCTGGTCTTGAAGGCGCTCAAACACTACGAGGAGGCGCTGACCGCCTACGACCAGGCGTTGCGCATCACCCCGGACTATGCGCTGGCCCATTACAACCGTGGGCTGGTTCTTAACTTGCTGGGACGGCACAAAGAGGCTCAGGAGGCGCTCGACACTTCGCGTCGGTTGGGGTATCTAGATTAGCCTGTTTGGGAAGGAGGAAAGGCGTGATATTGTGTGGTTACTGTTGAAGGTTGAAGGGTTGATCTATGACCTTGAACGACAAGCCATTATCGGGCTGTTGCCACGTGATGGATTGCTGATGGTGCTGGCGATGGGATTAGAGGCTACGAAAATGTGGGAACAGCGTGACAGTGGATTGTGGTTACGTGAAGAATACTGGCCTCCTCTTGTGCAGGTTAGTCCTTGCCTGCCGCCTCCACAACAGCCAAGTATGACGCCGGCGCAACAAGAGCGAGCGATTATGCCCATTCGGCAAGGGATGTCTTTGCGGGAGGTGGCGAAACTGTTTGACACTTCGCATCAATCGGTGTATCGCTTGATGAAGAAGGCAACGGCGGTAGAGCGTGCTGAGTAGTAAAATAAAAACACCTGAGTCTTCAGAACTCAGGTGTCACGCTGGCGATGTCGAAACGGAACCGACGAGATTCGAACTCGCGTTCTCCTGCGTGACAGGCAGGCATGTTAGGCCACTACACCACGGCTCCTAATGGCACTTTTCACCGCGCCTTACGAGAAAGAATGATACCAGACTCTCTCCATCCTGTCAAGCCCTTCTGTCAGAGATTTATGGTTATAGAGTTTGCTCTCCTTGTGAGGGATTTTTTGAAAGATGTGCAAGAATTTGAGGCAGGAGATTGGTTCGTTTGTCACCTGGCTGTCTGAAGTTGGTGAAGCCTCTCACCCAGGGTAAGGAAAGCAACGGCGGTAGAGTGTGCTGAGTAGTAAAACAAACACCTGAGTCTTCAGAACTCAGGTGTTACGCTGGCGATGTCGAAACGGAACCGACGAGATTCGAACTCGCGTTCTCCTGCGTGACAGGCAGGCATGTTAGGCCACTACACCACGGCTCCTGATGGCGCTTTTCATCGCGCCTTACGAGAAAGAATGATACCAGACTCTCTCCATCCTGTCAAGCCTTTTTCTAACGAAATTTGCTCAAACAATGAGTCAGGCTCCTTCTCTCTATCAAGTGGTAATAGAGAAGGAGCCTGACTCATGAGGAGTGTTACATCACCCCTTGTTAGCTGACTACTGGTTTGTAGTGGCAACTGTCGCGGTAGGCGTCACAGCTGCATTGTTGGTCGTTGTAGTGGCCGTAACTGTTGGCGTGGTCGTCGTCTGGGTATTCGCGTTGCTAGTCGTCGTGGTGGCAGCAACTGTTGGTGTAGTCGCCGCGTTGTTGGTCGTCGTGGTCGTTGTCAGCGTTATGGTTCCTGTCGCGCCATTCGTCGTAATCGCGCCACAGCCCACAATCTGATTGCCAGCCAGCTTAGGATCGGTGATTGCCAGGAACCAGTTTGTCGGCAAGGCATTTCCCTGCACATTGCGGATCAGGGCAAACGCATTAATGTTTCCCTGGCGATCCGTCGTCTCCCTTTGCGAGAAGACTGGTTTGCCCGTGCAACTATCTGGCGATACCGTGACCGTGACCTGCTTTCGCGCATTGTTTGGATAGTTGAGCTTCAGCAGCAGGATGGCGCTGCGGCTCTGCGTATACAATTTTACGGTCGCCGAGCCTTTGACAAGGTTTGTGGTCGGCGTGGTCACGGTGGGAGTTGTGGTCGGTGTGCTGGTTGTGATGGTCGCGGCGGTCACAACCCCGTCGGCACCCGTTGTCAGGGTGATGGGGTTCTGGATTTTGAGCAGACCAACGCAGTTGATTCCATCGGCGCTCAAAGAGGATGCCAGGCGGCTTGCCAGGAACGTAAAGAGGTTGTTTGCAGCTCCTGTATCGGGGGAAGGTCGGTTCTGGAACGTTTGCATATTGGCCTGCAAGCGCGGCATACCAACGTTGATCAGATTGGTGCAGTATGTTGCTGTATCAGCATCGCCGAGATTGCGTGCCAGCTGCTGGTCAACGCCAGCTCGGTAGGCGTTCGTCTTTCTGATATCCAGTTTGCCATCGTTGAGCACCATCGGGTCGCCAGCAGGGACCAGCGCCATTGGGGCTGCCTGATGTGCTGCCGCCTGCAACTCATCCAGAGCAAGGGCCGGAGCAAGGTTATTGTTGTCGGTCAGATCGGGAGCCTGCCAGGATTTGCAGCCGAGGGCCGGATCAAGGAAGTTGGTGAGCAGCGCATTGTCGCTAGGATTGCTGATTACGTTCGGATTGTTGAGCTTCGCTTTATTGGCAGCTGAGAACTGGGCCGTCTGGCCGTTAGCATTGATCAGATATTGCGTCTGTACGTTGTCGCTCTGATCCATATCGACAACAGAGAAGTCGCGCGACGTGGGACAGACTTTGCCATCATTGGCTGTTCCCAGAGCAGGAACCGTCAGTTTGCCGGCTCTGATCGCTGCATTTGCCACCTGGAAGAAGGCAGGAGCATTACAATAGGCGAACTGGCCAAAAACGGTGCCATTAATGCCATTGACACAGTTTCCCGATCCACCACCGCGAATGTTGAAGTGGTGATGACGTGCGCGGTGAGATTTCACCAGCGTCAGGTTATTGGCGTTATAACCAAACCAGATGCCCACAACAGCATTTCTGGGCAATTTGGGAACCACAGTTTGGACTGCTGGCTTGGTTCCCTGGTCCACGACCAGAGGGGCATAGATCGAGATCTGCCCGGTTGCTGGATCGATGATTGCTGCCTGCACAAAGGCCGATTGGTTGGCGTTGGCCTCGTGGCAGGCCCCCTGCTTGGGATCGGTCGCAGCCAGTTGATAAGGAGTTGCCAATCCTTGTGCCGTCAACGGATTGTTAGGGATGACCAGTGAACAATCCGGGTTATCTTCGGCGGCAGCATGAGAGGCGATCTGGTTTGAGAGGAATACACCTCCGGCTATCAGGCCAAGTAGAACCGGAATGCTGATGCCGATCAGGAGAAGCGGGGGGAAGCGACGCTTTTTGCTCGAAGGGCGTCCGAGCGCCGTCACAGGGTCGCGTGGTTTCGTAAGCATGTCTGTTCCTCTAATCTTTACAAATTTGTGCGATGGGTGTGTAGCGTGTAGGGACTGAAGACCTGTTTCGTACACCCGTGAATCATCAAGTTGAAAAGACAGGTCTCTCCAGTGATACAATTGAGATGTTCTCAACAAAGGAAAATCCTCAATTGAGAGACAAATGTGACGCAACTAAGAGCTTTTCTCAAACTATGTCGGTCAGGCAGCCTATCAAAATGGGCAAAGGTGAAATATATTGTTGCGTCCTGGACCGGGATCAAAAATATTTTCTGAACACAGGTATACCATACTTCTTGCCTCACCCCTGCTGTATTCTTGCTTTACTACTCGAAAAGTACTAATGTGTAGTTGAGAAATCTCAACCGTGGAATTTTTTGACTGGTAAATCCTGGCTATATCAGTAAAAATAAAGCCAGTTATACGTAGAGGACGTTTTTTTAGCTACTTCAAACATAATCTCAGCAAATGATGTGACTAAAAAGAGGGTAAATAGTGATAAAAATGTGACGCCGTTAGAAACAGATGAAGCTTGAACGCAGTAAGAAGAAATATTATAATTAAGGAGACATAAGTAAAATGGACTGGAGCACAAAACATGAAATTTGGCTTTTTTGATGACAACAATAAAGAATACGTCATCACCACTCCTCAGACTCCCTATCCCTGGATCAACTATCTTGGTAGCGAGAACTTCTTCTCTCTGATTTCACATACTGCGGGCGGGTATTGCTTCTATAAAGATGCGCGGTTCAGGCGTATTACTCGTTACCGATATAATAACGCGCCTCTCGATAGCGGGGGACGCTATTTTTATATCAACGATCATGGTGATTGCTGGACACCCGGCTGGCTACCGATGAAGCAGGAACTGGCGACATACGAGTGCAGACATGGCCTGGGTTATACCCGCATCTATGGCGAACGGAATGGCGTTGGTGCTGAAGTGTTATTTCTGGTGCCATTGCATGCCAATTGCGAAATCCACAAAGTCAAACTAGTCAATACGACCGACGCGCCAAAGGACATCACGCTCTTCTCCTCTATTGAGTTCTGTCTCTGGAATGCCCTGGATGATATGACCAATTTCCAGAGAAATTTTAGCACAGGTGAGGTGGAGATAGAGGGTTCCACCATCTACCACAAAACTGAGTACCGCGAGAGAAGGAACCACTACGCCTTTTACCATGTCAACGCGGATGTGGCGGGATACGACACCGACCGGGAGAGCTTTCTAGGGCTATACAACGGATTTGATGCGCCCCAGGCCGTGTTGCGCGGTGCCTCAACGAACTCTCAGGCGATGGGCTGGTCTCCTATCGGTTCTCACAGCCTGACGGTCTCGCTGGAGCCGGGCGAGACAAAAGAGTATATCTTTGTGCTGGGTTATATCGAAATGCCCGAAGAGGAGAAATGGCAGGCACCTGGTATCATCAACAAACAAAAGGCGCATGCCCTGATCGAGCAGTTCAAGGATGTGGAGAGCGTCAACGCGGCCCTGCATAGCCTGCAAGAGCGCTGGAGCGATCTACTGTCGCGCTATAGTGTGCGCACAAACGATGAGAAGCTCGATAGGATGGTGAATATCTGGAACCAGTATCAGTGTATGGTCACCTTTAATCTTTCCAGAAGCGCCTCCTATTTTGAATCCGGCATTGGGCGAGGAATCGGTTTCAGAGATTCTAACCAGGATATTCTCGGTTTTGTGCATCAGGTGCCGGATCGGGCGCGGGAGAGAATACTGGATCTGGCCGCGACCCAGTTTGAAGATGGCAGCGCCTATCATCAATATCAGCCTTTAACGAAAAAGGGCAACAGCGATATCGGTGGCAACTTTAACGACGATCCCTTGTGGCTGATTTTATCAACTACCGCCTATATTAAAGAGACGGGCGATGTAGGTATCCTCGATGAAGTCGTCCCTTTTGACAATGATCCTGACAAAAAGGCGAGCCTGTTCCAGCATCTCAAAGCCTCTTTCTACCACGTCGTCAACAATCTAGGGCCACACGGCCTGCCGCTGATCGGGAGGGCTGACTGGAACGACTGTCTGAACCTCAACTGCTTCTCAAAAGCGCCCGACGAATCGTTCCAGACCACCACCAGCAAAGATGGGAAGGCGGCGGAGTCGGTGTTGATCGCTGGTATGTTTGTCTTTATTGGCAGCGAATTTATGCAACTCTGTGAGTACCTGGGCCTGAACGAAGAGGTGGAAGCAGCCCGACGCCATAGAGACGCCATGCAGAAGACAGTATTGAAGCATGGTTACGACGGCAACTGGTTCCTGCGTGCCTATGACGATGCTGGTGCCAAAGTGGGGAGCAGCGAAAATGTGGAGGGGAAGATTTTTATCGAGACCCAGGGCTTCTGCGTTATGGCAGGTATCGGCCTGGAAACAGGCGAGGCGCAAAGAGCGCTGGACGCGGTGAAAGAGCAACTGGATACCCCACACGGTATTGTCCTGCTGCAACCCGCCTATACCCGCTATTATGAGAACCTCGGCGAGATATCGACCTACCCGCCCGGCTTCAAGGAAAATGCGGGTATCTTCTGCCATAACAACCCCTGGATTATGATTGCTGAAACGCAATTGGGCAGAGGCGAGAGGGCCTTTGACTATTACGCGAAGATTGCTCCTGCTTATACCGAAGAGATGAGCGAAATCCATAAAATGGAGCCATACGTCTATGCCCAGATGATTGCGGGCAAAGATACGCCAAAGCATGGTGAGGCCAAGAATTCCTGGTTGACCGGGACAGCGGCCTGGAATTTCATCGCTATTAGCCAGTGGATTCTGGGGATCAAGCCAGGATACACCGGCCTCGTCGTTGATCCCTGTATCCCCCCGGCATGGGATGGTTTTGAGGTACAGCGATCATATCGAGGCACCTTCTACCGCATTACTGTGAAGAATCCCCAGCACATTTCAAAGGGGGTAAAACATCTCGTTGTGGATGGGAAGTCCAGCGATGGCAATGTGTTGCCTGCCTTCGCTGATGGGCAGGAACATCAGGTTGAGGTGATCCTGGGACAATAAGAGCGAAGTAGCGCCTGGGAAGCTCTACAGGCTTCCCAGGTATACATTACTGGCCTGCTTTCATCAGAATTTCCCCTGAAACGCAATGATGCCACGTGCGGTATAATGGAGGAGCACGATATGTGCGCGACTGGCTGGCGACTCTAAACGGTTACTCCTGAAGGGAACGGTGAGCGATATGGCAGCACAACAACCCGAAGTTTCTCCCCCTCCATCCATAAAGGATGAGAAGCGCAGCGTTGCCTGTGTAATCTGTCGGGCCGTCTATGCGCCCGCTCCGCGCCATGAGCATCTTGTATTGTCATTTGCCGCGCTGGAAGCAGCTTTTATGGGGATGTGCCATTTTTGTTTTCGCTGCCGCCGTCCCGCCTGTCCCGAATGTTGGGATGATGTGCATGGTATCTGCGCGGCTTGTGGGAGCGAGAGCCAGCTTCCTTTCCGTCGCGAGGTGGCCCCGTTGAGTTC
>JAICIM010000670.1 GCA_025928885.1 Ktedonobacteraceae bacterium
CCCGAACTGCCGTTTGCAGTGGTGCCGCACGCGCTGAGCAGCAGGATCAGCGCCGTGAGAAAAAGTGTGAGCGACCGTTTTAGCATAAAATTGCTCCTGAATGATGAAACATAACTGAAATAATGCCACGTGTTACAGCTATTAATGACCCTGCTTCATCCCCCATTTCACGATTGTCTGTTGTTCGATCCACTGGAAGACCGCATCAAGCAAGATGCCGAGGGCTGCGATCACAACCAGACCGGCAAAGATCGCTGGTGGGTTGAGGAAATAGCGTGCATTGTTGATGTACCAGCCCAGGCCCCCCGACGAGCCAGCCACACCAAAGACTACCTCCGCACCAACCACCGTGCGCCAGCTAAACGCCCAGGCCAGCCGCAGACCGGACAGGATATTTGGTAGCGCCGCCGGTAAAAAGATATCGCGTACAGTGCGCTCGCGACTCAAGCCAAGATTAAGCGCCACCAGCCGCGTCGTGGCCCCGATCGTGCGAAACCCCGTATCGGTATTGGCGGCTATCGGCCAGAGCGCACTATGGACCACGACCACAATGATTGTCGTGGAGTTCAGGCCAAACCAGAGCATCACCAGCGGCAAAATCGCAATGCCGGGGAGCGAACTAAAGATCGCCATTAATACGGTTAACAGGTCTCGCCCGAAGCGTGAAAATGTCGAGAGCGAGGCCAGCGCAAGGCCCAGCCCAACGCCAATCGCCATCCCGATCACCAGATTTTGCAGCGAGATCAACACCGCTCCCGGCAACTGTCCGTTCTTCACATCGGTAACCAGGGCCTGCGCCGTGACAAGGGGCGACGAGACCACCAGCGAACTGACCCCGCTGAACGAGACGTAGAGCTGCCAGATGACGATCAGGGCAGCGCTGATCAAGACATAGCGCAACCAGACCGGTAGCCCGCGCACATTCGCGACTACCGGTTGAGACAGGCTCAAACGCATCTTCTTTCTCCCACAACTATTCAACGGCGCTCAACTGCGTTACCCGGTCCGCAGTGGCTTTTTGACGGATCAACAGGGAACGGAGATGCGACGAGATATCCGCAAACGTCTCGCTACCGAAATCGTCGGCATGGCTCGTATCGACGATCTCGCGAATCTGGGCCGGAGAAGAGGACATGACCAGCACGCGATGTCCTAGAAAGATCGCCTCCTGAATCGAGTGCGTTACCAGAATAATCGTCACACCTGTTCGCTTCCAGATATCGTTGAGTTCGACCTGCAACTGTCCACGCGTAATGGCGTCGAGCGCTCCGAACGGCTCATCCATCATCAAGATATCCGGTTCAAGAGCCAGCGCACGCGCCAGGGCTGCCCGCTGCTTCATGCCGCCCGAAAGCATATGGGGATATTTGTCTGCCGCTGCGGCCACATCGACCAGTTCCAGGTAAAAACGCGCCTTCTCAATCGCAGCCTGCTTCGAGATACGTCTAGTCACTTGCAGTGCATAGACGATATTGTTCAGCACGGTGCGCCAGGCAAACAGCTGCTCGAAATCCTGAAACACAAACGCGCGATCAGGTCCAGGGCCTTTCACTGGCTTGTCGTTCACCAGAATCTCGCCCTGTTGCGGCTTGAGAAAACCGCCAATCGCCTTGAGCAGCGTGGTTTTGCCACAGCCCGATGGCCCGATAATGACAAATTTCTCTCCCTGCCGAATCGAGAAGTTGGCATCGTTGACGATTGTCGCGCCTTGCTCTCGCCCGTTGCCATACCCCAGAGACACATGCGCAACCTCGACGATTGTATGACCATCTCCCATCGCTTGCTCCTCCTTCATGTGATGTTATGATTCCACGGCGACGTTGTGTACCAGACTGGCAGCAGGTGTATGCAGCAGCCGGTTGTATTTGCTGCGATAGTAGAGCAGAGGCTGCCCCTGCGCCTGTGTGCTGGTGGAAACCACTTCGCCAACAAAAATTGAATGATCCCCGCCGGGATAACGCTCAACCAGACGGCATTCCAGCGTCGCCAGCGCATCTTGCAGCAGCGGCACCCCCAGCTGGCCCAACTGATAGTCGATGCTGGCAAACTTATCTGGCACTTGACGCGCAAAGTGTCGTGAGGCCGTTTCGCCCTGCTCGGCCAGAATGTTGACGCCAAAGACCCCGCTCTCGACGATCAGGTCGTGGATGTTCGCGTTGAGATCGATGCCCACGAGGATCAGAGGAGGTTTCAATGATAGCGAACAGAATGAGCTGACGGTCGTCCCATGCAGTTGACCGAGATAGTGGGTTGTAATAATGGTTACGCCCGAAGCAAAATGTCCTAAAACGGTGCGAAATTCGGTCTGTTCCAGGCTCACAGTGATAACCTCTTTCTTATCTTGCAAAGCATGTATTACCGTCGAGTACGCAGGGATTCGGACCGGACCAGGCCGGGCGCTTCAGCCAGAAAACGGGCCTGTATGACCACTTCCTGACCCAATCGTTTCAACTCCTCCACAATCCTGCCCTGCGCCTGCTTCTGGACATCGAAGTCCTTTGCAGCCGCATAAATAGCTCTGGCTGGCGTGTAGGCTCCAAAGAAGCCGAACAGCGGGCGCAACTGATGTTCCAGCACCAGATAGTGATGGTCGCTTCCCCCGGTTGCCAGCAGACCGATCACCTTGCCCCGCAACGGATCAGCCCCCTGTGGATCGTTGGGGATCAGATCGAAAAAGTTCTTCAAAGCTCCAGTGTAGGATGCCCGGTAGACCGGTGTTGCGACGAGATACGCGTTGGCCTCCTCAACCAGTGCCAAAGCCCGGCGCGTATCGGCGTTGTAGTCATTGGGAGAGCGACCATCACAAAACTCCAGCGCAAAATCGCGCAATTCCAGCACATCGGTCTCCACGCTGGCATCGTATGCGCTGGCCCCCGCCAGAGCAACGTCGAGGATCACGCGCGTCCGCGATGGTGGCGGCGTCAGGCTGCCATTAATCGCCAGTAGCTTAAAACTCATAGCTCCTTCTTTCGATCAACAGGTCAAACGGATGTCGATAGTGAAACAATCGTACACCGATAGAAAATGTGGACGGCAAAAATGGCTCTTTGATGAGGGGAAAGCTGAGGTTGAAGGTTTGCCAGAGCAGCTCAAGCGGCGCAAGCAAACATCCACATCAGCATCATCCAGACCATCAAAGATGATCCCACATGCCTTACTGTATCGCCGCTGACGAAGCAGAACATCCTGCAATACGTTCGTCGTATCTCAAGCATCAATAACTATGTTTGTGTTTTTCAAGGCTGCTCGATACATTTGAAAACTAAATCAACTTTATCAGCAAGCTTTCTTCTTCCTTTGCTCGCCTGAAAGCCTTGAGACGAAACATTCACAATAGTTATTATTATAATAAATAATTATTATTAATTTGGCAAGTGGCTTTAGCAGGTCATAGAGAAAAATGGGCGTGTGCGATAAGGGTTCGCATCAGGCCAGAGGCCGAATTAGCCTCTTTTTACCTATAACTATTGAAGTAAAAATTGGTCGGTTTTTGCCGCTGCTTGATGATTTTTTTCAATCAAAGGAGGGAAGGAAGTTCATAGTAGAGCGATGATGAGCGGCTTCTAGCATGGGCCGAACCGATGGCTGGTTTACTTGCGTCGTAGTTGCGCGACTGTATCGCGCCTGGGGCCACTTTTGGGGATGGTGAACAAGGCGCGATACAGTCGCGCA
>JAICIM010000678.1 GCA_025928885.1 Ktedonobacteraceae bacterium
AGTCGCGCAACTACGAAACACGAACAACTTATTCCACGCGCACCCACCCGCTCTTACAACGTACCATCAGCCCACCATCGCTCTGGTAATATGGCTGCTCACCGTCGAGGTTATCAAAACTATAAGAAATCGCACGACGGCAAAGCAATCTCTCTTCGCCTATCTGCAAGGTAATCGGCTCGTCCCACTCACCAACGCCGCAGATAAAGTTATAGACGTGGCGTGCATCCCATCGAGCTATAAATACCATAAAATCTGCATCAACGGGGAAAGAGTGGTAAGAACTGTTCGCTTCATTTTGTGGTCGAGGCGTTGCATCACCTGTATACAAATCCCAGACGCTTCGGGCCAGCAACGCGCCTCCGTCGTTAGCACAGATGCGCTCAAGCTGGTTGTAGTTGATGCCATTTGGAACGGCGATACTTTTTTGAGCCAGAATAGCGCCACTATCCATCTGCTCTTCCATAAAGTGAATCGTGACACCCGTCACCACATCGCCCTCGCGAAAAGTCCAGAACAGCGGAACAGGGCCACGATTCGCAGGCAACAGCGAGGGATGGACGTTCAGACAGCCCAGGCGCGGAAGGGAGAGGATTTGTTGCGGAATACGTTGGGAGAAGCAGGCGACACAGATCATATCTGGCTCGTAGGCGCCCAGCATGGCAACGGTTTCAGGATGTCCCAACCGCGAGACCTCCCATACCGGCAAGCGCTTTTGCCAGGCGAGTTGTACAATAGAGGTGTGGAGTGATGAATTGACAAGTGGCAGGGTCGAGCGCAGCACGCGTGGCGCCTCCCTGCGCTGGATCGGTACAACCCGACGATCCGGTCTGGGCGAGGCTGGCACGATCACTGCACACACCTCGACGCCGCTTGCGAGTAGCGCCGCCAGCGCTGGAAACGAAAAAGCTCCCTCCATACCGAAAAAGAGGACGCGCGGTGGTCGTTGTGGCGACCCATTATTTGACATGGACCATTGCATCATGTACTATCTTCTAAGTATAGAGAGATTCAATCATCGCTCATCTGGCACCTGAACTCAGGAGTTTTTATCATGCCACGAATGGTTTATTGTGTCAAACTTAAACGCGAATTGCCCGGCCTGGACAAGCCCCCGTTCCCTGGCGAACTGGGACAGCGTATCTTTGAGAATGTGTCGAAGCAGGCTTATGAAATGTGGCCTGCCCAAAGCACACAAATTATTAATGACAACAGCTTAAATATGGCCGATCCCGAAGCACGCAAATTGCTGCGTAAGGAGATGGAAAAGTTCTTCTTTGGCGATCCCGCCCAACAAAGCCAGCAAGGGGGCCAGCATATGGTATTTTGCGCCAAATTGCAGCGCGAACTACCCGGTCTGGATAAACCTCCCTTCCCCGGGGAGCTTGGCAGGCGCATCTACGAGGGGATCTCCAAGCAAGCCTGGGATATGTGGCCCGCGCAGAGCACGCTCATCATCAATCACTATGGGCTGAACCTGGCCGATCCCGAGTCGCGTAAAATCTTGCGCGAACAGATGGAAGAGTTCTTCTTTGGCGCGGACGCAAAGATGCCCGAAGGCTGGTCGCCAGAGCCGGTTGGTGCTGGAGCTGCTCCAAGCCGCAAAGGCGGAGGCGGAGCACCACGTAAAAAATGAGAAATAAAGGTGATATTCTACTCATTTCTTGCTATGAGTTGGGGCATCAACCGTTTCATCTTGCATCGCTCTCGGCACTGCTTGAGCAGGCCGGGTATGCTCCCGTGTGCATCGATACAGCGGTAGAACCACTCACAGCCAGGGCGATACGTCGCGCACGCTTTGTCGCCATCTCTGTTCCCATGCATACCGCCTTGCGCTTAGGAGAACAGATCGCCCAACGCATACGCCAGAACAATCCCAACACCCATATCTGCCTCTACGGCCTCTACGCCCTGCTCAACGCGGACCATCTCTTGCAAGAGTCCATCGATTCAGCCATCGGCGGCGAATACGAGGTGCCACTGCTCAATCTGGTGCAGGCGCTTGAAAATGGTGCCTCAATCGATGTGCCGGGAGTGCATACGCGCACTGCCACCAGCGGTCCCTGGGTCGAGCGCACACCGTTTATTGTCCCACAACGCCAACAATTGCCCGCGCTGACACAATATGCCCATCTGCAATGGAACGACGAGCTACGGGTTGCTGGTTATACCGAATCGACGCGCGGCTGCAAACATACCTGCCTGCATTGCCCCGTCGTACCGATCTATCACGGGCGCTTCTTTGCTGTCCCCAAAGAGATCGTGCTGGCCGATATCCGCACGCAGGTTGAACAGGGTGCGCAACACATCACATTTGGCGATCCCGATTTCTGGAACGGTCCGACGCACGCTATGCGCATCATTCAGGCAATGCATCAAGAGTTTCCCGATGTGACGTTTGATGCGACAATCAAAATCGAGCATCTACTGAAACATCGCCATCTGCTGCCAGAGATGCAGGCTAACGGGTGCCTCTTTATCGTTTCCGCCGTCGAATCGCTCAACGAAACGGTGCTGCAACGTCTCAACAAGGGCCACACTGCCGACGATATCGCAACAGCCTTCGCGCTGACCGAGCAGGCTGGCATCTCGCTTCGCCCCTCACTGCTTCCCTTTACGCCCTGGGAGACGCTCGATAGCTATATTGACCTGCTCGATTTCTTTGAAGAGGGCCACTATGTCGAGCATATCGATCCCGTCCACCTCTCTATTCGCCTGCTTGTCCCTCCCGGTTCGGCCCTGCTCGATACAGCTGCAAGCAACGCATGGGTTGGTGAACTAGATGGATCGGCCTATACGTATCGCTGGCAACATCCCGATCCGCGCATGGACGAGTTGCAGAAAAAAGTAGCGGCTCTGGCAGAGCAAGCGGAGGGCAGCAATAGTGGCCCGCTGGAAACCTTCTTCCAGATAAAAGCGGCGGCGCTGGCGGCTCAAGGAGAGGACTTCTCGGTTGAAGATGCACTGCAACGCTATGGGACCCACAAAGCTTTGCCACACCTGACCGAATCGTGGTTCTGTTGCGCGGAACCGACATGCAACATGAACCCGCAAACCATCTCTCTTTCGTCACGGAAGGTTGGCACATGACAAATGATTTGAGCAATAGCGCTCGTAAAGTGCAGGAAGCGCTACAGGTCAGGGGATTTTCCAGTCAGGTCGTCGAGCTGCCCGACTCCACGCGCACCGCCAAAGAAGCTGCCCAGGCCATCGGCTGCGGCGTCGAACAGATCGTGAAATCGTTGATCTTTAAAGGCAAGCAGAGCAGCAAACCGATCCTGGTCGTTGCCAGTGGCACCAATCGCGTCAATGAGAAGCGGCTCGGTCAGCTTGCCGGCGAGCCGATCACGAAGGCCGATGCTGATTTTGTCCGGCAACACACCGGTTTTGCCGTTGGTGGCGTGCCACCGCTTGCTCATCTGGAGCCAATCGAGACCTTTATCGACGAAGATTTGCTGCGCTACGACGAAATCTGGGCCGCCGCTGGCACGCCCTTCGCCGTCTTCAAGCTCACGCCAACTGATCTGCAAGCGATGACGGGGGGAAAGACGGCATCAATTGCTTGATTAAAGCGATTCATAGGTTATATCGTAGTTGCGCGATAAAGTCGCGCTGATGGCAC
>JAICIM010000425.1 GCA_025928885.1 Ktedonobacteraceae bacterium
ACTCCTGGCCGTTGACGCGATACTGAACTTTGGTATATGGCACGCGTACCAGCTCGACCACTTGCAGCGTGGCGCGTGAGGCCGTTTGCGGATCAATCCCGGGCTTCTCCGGCACCTGGCTTTCGCTGTTTACGAGGTCTACTGTAGCTTTCCAGATATCGGGCAGCACGTTATCGGGGGGCGCATCTGCATACAGCGGCTCGTTCACCTCAGCGTTATAGACCAGATCGCCGTTTGCTTTCAGCAATTGCGCTGTGGGAACGGGGCTTTCGCCAATCAGGCGAGTCTGGGAGCGCAGCTCGAAGCGGCGCACGATCTCACGGTGGCGCACAACCTTGCCGGTTCCGGCACAATTGGCGCAGAGCGACATCTTGGCCCCTTCACATGTGCTGCACATCCGCTTACCATTGCCACAGGTGCATGGCACCTCGCCCTTGACACAATCGGGGCAGGGAACCGTCGCGCCTTTGGTGGCCGGGTCGGTATCGATAGGATTGGGAATAGGTACGCCCTGCTGGCGAATATTCTCGAAAACGTCCGCGACCTTGCCACCGACCGAAGTTGCGACGTTCTCGGCCTGCTTCTTGAGGAACGGTTTCTTCTCGGGCGTTGCCCAATCTGCCACATAGCCGCGCCCACGGCAGGTGTTGCATTTCTTCTTCGTGCGCCCTTTGCAATCGGGACAGACAACCCAGCCGCGCCCGTTACAGATGGCACACAACACATGTCCGGTGCCGTTACAGACCGAACAACCGACGATCTCATCCATTTTTTCCAGGCGAGTGCGCGTCTGCGGCGGTTTGAGACCTACGACGGGAGACAGTTCGTAATCCCACACCGGCAACAACGGCTGCGGTATGCCCACCTGCCGACCTGTATATGGTTCGGTAACAATCTCCATTGAACGCGTTTCCCAGCGCGTTTCCGTTGATGCCACCCATACCTCGTCGGTGTTCCACGAAACAAGATCCATGTAGTTGCCCAGATCGCGGGTGACGCGCCAGTTTTCCGTACTCCAGATATTGGCAAGTTGCCGAATGCGCTGCTCTTCAACGTTGGTCGCTTGCTGAGGAGTAGCGGGCGTCTGGGCCTGCTGCCAGTAGGTGCTGGCCTTGTCAACGACCTGTTTGAAGCGTTGCTGTGCTTCGGTGGCACCCTGCACAACAACGCGTCTGATATCTCCTATGCGTTTATCTAGATTGTCTTGACTCATATTTGGATCAGGTTGCCCCTCGCCTTTATAGTAGGGTTGATCCTGCCCATACTCGTCGCTCATGGCTTTGATGCCTCCCAGTTCTCGTTCTCTGTATAATATTTGCACGCCCTGCCCCATTGCAAGAGCAGCACTATGTATGTTTACTTCATATACGTGTTACGTAGAAGCGGGTTGTAGATGTCGAGTTGCTAGCAAGCTCACAGTAAAGGCACGATTGCTTCCTGGGCAGGGACACCCGTCACCTCTGCGTCGTGTGCAAAAATCAGCAGATCCACCTCGCTGCGTATCCCGAATGCTGGCAGATAGATGCCCGGCTCGATGGAGCAGCAGGTATGCTCCAGCAGGGCGCGTGCATCCTGCGTCTCGTAATTATCGATATTGGCTCCGTTGCCGTGGTCGGTGGTGTAGATGTTGTGGCCGGTGCGATGGACAAAGTTATCGCCGTAGCCCGCCTTAGTGATGACTGCCCGGGTTACATCGTCCACTTCGCGTCCCTCCACACGCTTGCCAGCCGCCAGCCGTTCGCGAATAAAGGCGATGCCCGTATCGCGTGCTTTGCGCACAATTTCAAACACCTCGCGTTGACGGAGCGGGATCTCGTCCGCCGTGCCTGCGAAGCCCATCCACGTGTAATCGGCATAGATCGCATCTGGTTGCGAGAACCTGGCCCAGAAATCGAAAAGGATGAGATCGCCGCGTTGGATCGGTTGCGAGAGCGTGGGACTCGGCGCGTAGTGCGGATTGCTGGCATTGCCGTTCACCCCGACAATTGGCGGCTCGGTGGCCTGCAAGCCAGCATTTTCGATCAGAGCGAGAAAACGCTGCTGCACCCCGTATTCGTCCAATGCCACCCCGTTGCGCAGATCGTTGCTCAGTTCGGCAAAAAGCTGATCTTTGGCAGCAATCAAGCGTCGTCCCGCCTCGCGATGCTCCTCGATCTGCTTCTCGCTCAACTGGGCCACGAAGCGCTGGGAGAGATCGGCGGAGCTAACAATCTCTACCCCGCATTGGCGCACCAGTTCGAGCGTGCCACCATCCACACGCGCACTGTAGGGGATGGCGTTCATGGGCGAATATTCCATTGCGATGCGCGTATCCGGCGTGAGTATTTCCGCGAGATAGCTCTGCATCTCTTGCCATGTCCGAAAAACGAAGCGTTGGCCGGGGAGCGTCTGCAATACATGCGCTTCAACGGCGCTCACAATTGCGCTCGGCTCTCCCTGCGCTGGCACAAAATAGAACCAGCGTCGGGTGTACATCTCTTCCGTTGGGAGTTCTAAGACCTGATAGGCGATAGGATTGGATTTGCGAAAATCGTAAAAGAGCCAGCCATCTAGCTTTTCCTGCTGTAATGCTTGCTGTACGCGTTCTATATCCATTGTTGATATCCTCTCAGAGATGAGACGAAATATGCTCTTATTGTATCACTCTTTCACTTTCAGGATCTGTATCTTGCGTGGTGCCGCTCTTCAGTGGATGCGCAAAGTATATAGGATGATCAATAAGAGCAATATTTGTAAAATTTACAATTGCAGTCGTATCCTTCAAGAGCGTGTTCTATTTCACTAGAAAACGTGAGGCTTTGGCATTATACTATTCCTATGGACTTCTACGCGGTCGATGGGGCTGGTCTTTTGCATGTGGCGGTGCATGATAATGATCTATCGAACAGAGAATCAGCATATACTGAGTGTCTGCTTTTACATGATGGTTTCCGTAAAACAATTATTGCTAGAGCTATGAAGGGGACCGCAAATGGATGAGAAACCAACGATCAAGACCGCGCAACAATCCCAGCAATTTGTCCAGGGCTATATGGCGCAGCAGCACAATGTCGAGGATGTGCCAACGGCTCCCATGCCGCCACAAAGGCCGCGCAAAAGACGCCGCCATCATCCGGTGCTGATCGCGCTGAGTATTTTTCTTTTGTTCATCGTCAGCGGCGGCGGCGCTCTGGCGTATGTGTACTATACTCGCGTGCATGAGCCGATCAATCAATTTATTCGCCCCGTCTCCCGTGACCAGAACGAAAACTCCTCCAGTTCGACAGACTATAGCGGCATCAGTGGCCGCGCCTGGAATATTTTGTTGATGGGCAGCGATAACGATGGCAAGTATAATTTTCCAGCCATGCTGACGCAGGTTATGATGATCGTGCATGTGGACCCGGCGAATAACAAAGTTTCGATGGTCTCAATCCCGCGCGATTCCTGGGTCTGGGTGCCAGAGGTCGGCGGCATGCACAAGGTCTCGCAGGCATTTTTTCTGGGGGCTAGCCGCTCAAATGCCTTTGAGGATGGTGTGCGCCTCGCCCGTCTGACGATCGAGAAGGATTATGGAATCAGCATCGATCGCTATGGCTGGGTTGGCCTGGACGGCTTTGCAAAGGTGATCGATACGCTGGGAGGCGTGGATATCGATGTGACGCACCCGATGGTCGATGATACCTATCCTGATGATGTCGGTAAAACTGCCAATTCTGATAACCCCTTCAACTATAAACGCCTCTATATCGCCCCTGGTCCGCAGCATTTAAGCGGCCACGATGCTCTGGAATATGTTCGTACGCGTCATGCCGACCTGATCGGTGATATCGGGCGCACACAGCGCCAGCAGCAGGTTTTGCAGGCGCTCAAGCAGAAGTTGACCGTGAAGGGGATCGTGGAGAATATGCCGCAGTTGTTCAAAGACCTGCAAGGCGAGGTCTACACCGATCTCAGCGAACAGGAGATGCTCGATTTCGCCAACTTCGGGCGCACCCTCAATGCTGGTTCGATCCAGCAGATCACGCTGGGACCGGGCAAGGGCGAACAGAATTATGGTGAGTACTCCAGCGTCTACGATCCCGCCACCAATTCACAGCAGGACGTGATTATTCCCGATTGCACAACGATTCAACCAACCATCAACCGCGTCTTTAACCCGCCGCTCTTTGTGTCAACCTGCAACGTTACCGGGCCATAATGAGGTATTTTGTCCCTCTTCGCAATGCAAAAAGCGCCTCCGCAACGGGGAGGCGCTTTTATTATGGTTTTCGAGGTGTTTATATACCTCGAATCATCAAGACCGCGATGGTGAGGGCGATGTTCAGAAAGGAACCGGCGAGTACCTGACTGAGCGTATGACGGCGCAGGACGACGCGGGACCAGCCAACAAGCGCCACCAGCAGGAAGGTGAATAGCATGGAAGTGCCGTAAAGGGCGGTGAGAAATGTCGCAGCACCAGCCAGCGAGGAGGCGTGAATGCTTATCTTCCACCAGAGCGTGATCGTCATCATAATGATGCCGCCAATGACGGTGATCAGCAACATAGTTTGCAGGTTCTTGGGGCCATTCGTCAACGTCATAATGACGAAACCTGCAAATGCTGAGATGATGCCGAAGAGAAAGGGACCGAAGCGCTGCGAACGATTGCTGACATCCACATCGGTAAACTTGCCCTGCCACACGCCCACCAGAATATAGAGCATCGGGCCAATGCTGAGAAAGAAGAGCGTCAGACCGGTATATTCGGCGACCGTCAACTGATTGGACTCATGATAGAGGGCAATCAGCAGGACCGCAGGCAACGAAACGACAAATGGGGAAAGAATAGCCGAAATAGAACGCGCAATTTGTATACGCAAAGGTTTGGATGAAGCGGGCGGCGCAATTGGCGGCTCGCCCTCCTGTAAAACTATTGGATCTGGCATATTGCTCCTTAAAAAGTAAATATGGGTGTAGAATAAGCAAACCGTTATTGCATTTTTTGAGAAGCGGCAACTGGATAACCAAGTATCGCACTGGCAACGGCGCTGAAATGTTCAGCATTCCCGCTGCACCAGACCTGAAGGCCGCCCTGCTGATTCTGTCCTTGCGATGGATGCAAAGCGCTTTCAGTGAGCAGGATGTTGCGGGTGCGGCGTGCGATTGCGGCGGCGCTGTCGATGACCTGTACATGTTCGCCGACGACGTGTTCGATCGCGCTGCGCATAGCGGGAAAGTGTGTGCAGCCCAGCACCAGCACATCGATATCATGATCTGTCAGGGGAGCCAGCACCATGCGCAACGTCAGTTCTACTGCAGGCCCGGCCAGATCGCCTCGCTCGACGAGCGTGACCAGCTCAGAACATCCGGCTGCGTATGCCTGAATGTCGCTGGCAAAATCGGCAATCAATTGTTGTAAATACACTGAGCGTGCCGCCTGGTCGGTTGCCGCAATGCCGATGCGCCCGTTTTTTGTCATCCGGGCCGCTGGTTTGACCGCTGGCACAACGCCGACGATGGGGAGGGAGAACGTCGCACGCACCGTCTGTAGCGCGGCCTGTGAAGCGGTGTTGCACGCTATGACGATCAACTTGACGCCTTGCTCAACCAGCAGGCGGCAGGCATCAACTGTGAGCGCTGTGATGTCGGCCTCGGTGCGCTTGCCATAGGGACAATGCACCGTGTCGCCAAAGTAGATATAGTCTTCCTGCGGTAGCTCCTGGCGCAGTGTGGAGAGAATAGTGAGTCCGCCTGCCCCGGAGTCGAAGACCCCGATGGGGGCAAGTGGACGTGCTTTGCTCGTATCAAGGTGAGGGTTGCGATCAAAGAGATTGCGCTGCGGTTCGACCTCTGTGACCGAAGGCATTGCCGCTCTCTCTTGATCGGGTAGGTTCCTGTCCTGTAAACTCTTGTCTCGCATTACAACCTGTTCTACTCTCTGTTCTACTCTATAGCGCGAAATTCCCGCTGTTCGCCGAAGACGCGCCGCATTGTATCGCTGATCTCGCCCAGCGTCGCATATGCCTCGATCGCTTCGATAATCAGCGGCACCAGATTGGCCGTGCCAGCAGCACCTGCTTCCAGCGCCTGAAGCTTTTGCTGAACCAGCTCGTTGTCGCGGCGCTCACGCAGGGCTGCCAGACGAGCTGCCTGACGCTGACCTAGCGTGGGATCAACGCGCAAAAGGATCGGGCGCTCCTCCTGCTCAGTAATAAAACGATTGACCCCGACCACAATTGCAGCCTGTTTTTCCAGAGCAAGCTGATA
>JAICIM010000144.1 GCA_025928885.1 Ktedonobacteraceae bacterium
GAGCGCGATAAAGTCGCGCGGCTACGAAATGCATTGCCCCTTTATTGGGAGGGGCCGTTACAAATAGCTAAAACGAGATGACCGCTTTGATGACGCCGCTGTCGGGTTTGAGCCAGGATGGGAAGACATCGACGAGCGTGTCGGCGGTGGCATGATGCGTGATCCAGGGCGTCAGGCGGATCTGGCCGGTTTCCAGATAGTGAATGATGCGGCGGAAATCGGCCCCGGTCGAGTTGCGGCTGCTCAAGAGCGTCAGTTCGCGGCGGTGAAATTCGGGATCATGGAAGGTCACGTCGCCCTGGAACAGTCCCACGAAGATCAGGCGTCCCCCGAAGGCGACGTAGTTAAAGGCCGCCATCATCGATTGGGGATTGCCCGTCGCATCGAAGACCGCCGTGGGCAGATCGTCGCCGACACGCACCCGTAGCGCTCCCAGCCCATCGCTACTATTGTTGAGGCAGGTGATAGATGGGTACATGCGCTGACAGAAGGCCAGCCGCTGCTCGCTGATATCCATCACGGTGACGTTGGCCCCGTCCAGCAAGGCGAACTGGATAACTGCCAGCCCGATCGGCCCGGCACCCAGCACAAGCACCTGCTCTCCCTGCGCCAGTTGCGCTCGTGCCACCGCGTGCGCACCGATCGAGAGCGGCTCGACAAGCGCGAGTTGCTCATTGGTGAGCTTGTCCGATGGATGCAACTTGGCAGCTGGTACGATGGCGTATTCGCGCATCCCGCCGTCGATATGCACGCCAAAAACCTTGAGGTTGAGGCAGCAATTTGGCTTGCCGCGCAGACAGGCCGGGCAGTGTCCACAGTTGAAATATGGTTCTACGGCGCAGTGATTGCCAACTGCGAGATCGCGCACTCCTGCTCCCAGCGCAATGATCTCGACGCCCAGTTCATGCCCAAGTATGCGCGGATAGCTAAAAAAAGGCTGCTTTCCGCGAAATGCATGAAAATCGGTGCCGCACACGCCCACCTGCCGAATGCGGATGAGCGCCTCCCCAGGGCCGGGCGGGACCACAATCCCGTCTCTCTGGACACGCCGCAACTGGCCTGGCTCTTCCAGAATGATTGCGTCCATCCAATCCTCCCTCATATATTCCAGATGTCATAATTACTTGATTTATTACGCATTTATTAAAAATGCATCCAATCTGACAAAAGCGCGATAAATTCCCGTGATTACGACACCTGGATCATTTTGTTGTTATCAATGCTGCATCATATCACTTTGCAGGCGCGATTTTCAAGACGAAAGCGTGCTCACATGGCCTGTGAGCGGGCATCTCGATTGTCAGTCCGGCGTTGTCCTGTCGCCAGTGTAGCTCTTCTTTATGCCCCAGCAGCTCAACCTTCCCGATCTGCCGCCCGAACAGGTTGGCGTCGGCGGCCAGCGCTTTGATGGTGATGCTGCCCTGCTCAGGCCATGCCAGCATGGTGGCGTAGAGCGTCTCCTGGCGCGTGGTGAAGCGGATATCCTGTGCGGTGAAGGCGGTGCGTTTGGTATCGGTGAAGCTGCCGGTCTCGATGCGTGTTGGCCCCTCGCCAAAGATTTTCCAGGGGCGCGTCCCGTAGATCGCTTCGCCGTTGACGTTGAGCCAGCTCCCGATCTCCAGCAGCATCTTCTCTTCCTGTTCGGGAATGGTCCCGTCCGGGCGTGGGCCGATGTTGAGCAGCAACGCCCCATTTTTGCTGACGATATCCACCAGATCGCCAATAATCGATGTGACGGTTTTGTACTCCTGATTGCTGGTGTAGCCCCACGAGTTTTTCGCCACCGCCGTATCGGTCTGCCAGAAGCGGGGGCGCAGATCGGCCAGCTGTCCGCGCTCGATATCCCAGACCGCCGCCTCTTCGGGAAACGCCGCATTTTTATAATTGATCGCTACGCCGCGCTGCCATTGTGCGCCCTGGTTGTAGTAATAGGCGGCGAACTGTTGCAAATATGGGCGAAAGATGGGCTGCTCGATCCACCAGTCGAACCAGACGAGTTGGGGTTGATATTTGTCCACCAGTTCGCAGGTGCGGGCCAGCCAATCGTCGAGAAACTCTTCATTGGGGGGCAGCGTCTCAGGTTGTGCCGGACCATAGAGGCCCGCGTATCGTGCGTCCTGTACGTCAGAATCAAAACCCATGCCGCCATTGAAGAACCACCAGTGTTCGGCGCGATGGCTGGACAGCCCGAAGACCAGCCATTGTCGCCGCACCGCCTCTGCCAGCTCTCCGATGAGGTCGCGCTTCGGCCCCATCCGCGCCGCGCTCCATTCCGAAAAGCCACAATCGTAGAGTGCGAAGCCGTCGTGATGTTCGGCCACCGGGACCACGAACTGCGCTCCGGCCCGTCTGAAGAGATTGGCCCAATGGTCGGGATCGAACCGTTCTGCCGTAAAGAGCGGAATAAAATCTTTATAGCCAAACTGCGCATGTGGTCCATACGTTTCTACATGATGTTGAAATTCCGGCGTTCCCTGTAGATACATATTGCGCGGATACCATTCGTTGGCGAAGGCCGGAACCGCATAGAGGCCCCAATGGATAAAAATGCCGAACTTGGCATCCTGATACCACTCAGGAGCCACGTAGCCCTTGAGCGACTCCCAACTCGCCGCAAACGGCCCCGTTTCGATCTGTTGTCGAATCGCCTTCTTTGCTTCTATTGCTCTCAAAAACCTTCCCTCCTTCAGAAATTTGTACGAGCAGCACCCCTCAAAGAATGAGGATTATCAATATGTATGAAATACTTCTTTCATTGTGGCCCACCATTGGCCCTCGCCGCGATCTTCGACCGGCTCCTGCATGGGGTCGGTGTGCTTCCACCATTCCTGCGTTTGTGGGTCTGCCGCCATCTTTTTCATATCGGCGGCGAAATCGTTGCCGATATATTCAAAATAAGCGAAGAGCCAGTTTTGATAGCGAAAAATAGAGTAGTTGCGCATATTGCAGGCGTGAATGGTAGCAAGGACATCGGGCCAGACGGCGGCATGGATGCGTTCGTAATCTTCAATACGATCCGGTCTTACTTTGATAATCTGCCCATAGCGGCGCATCAAATTTCTCTCTCTCTATTCAATGGACATGTAGCGACAATCCCTTGCGGTTGTCGCGTTTACGTCTGTATCATTCCCGTGCGGGAGGCGACAACCGCAAGGATTGTCGCTACGAATGTTGCCCATGTTCCCATGCGGGAGGCGACAACCGCAAGGAATTGTCGCTACAGTATATGTCTTGATTCTAACGGTCTGCTCCCGTTAATGTAACGCCACGAATAAAGTATTTTTGTGTGAAAAAGAAGGTAACGACTATTGGAAGAATCGTCAGAATCGAGACGGCCATCAGTTGATTGAAAAAGGTAATGTATTGCCCGTTGAACAGCTTGAGGCCAAGTGCGAGCGTCAGTTTGTCGTTTGACCGCAGATAGATCAGGGGGGCCAGCAAGTTGTTCCAGTTGCCGACGAAGGCCACAATCGCGACGGTGGCGAGAGCGGGCTTGGCGAGCGGCAGGATGATCTTTGTCAGGATTTGCAGGTCCGTCGCACCCTCGATGCGGGCCGCGTCGTCCAGTTCGCGCGGAATGCCCATGAAGAACTGGCGCAGCAGGAAGATCGAGAAGGGATAGCCGAGCCAGGCTGGCAGGATCAGCGGCCAGAACGTGTTGACGAAGCCGATCTTGCTGAAGAGCAGGAACGTCGGCACGAGCGTAACTTCGGCGGGAATCATCATCGTCGCCAGCATCAGCACGAACATAACATTGCGCCCACGAGCTTGCAGACGCGCGAAGGCGTAGGCGGGCAACGTACACGAGATCAGGTTGCCCACCACGTTTGCTACCGTGATGATGCTTGTGTTGATCAGAAACGTGGTGAACGGCAGGGCCAGCCAACCATCGACGTAGTTGTGCCATTCGAACGCGGTCGGCAGGAATTGCGGCGGGAAGGTAAAGACCTCTTTGGCGGGCTTCAGGGAGGTCGTCAACATCCACAGAAACGGCAACATGAAGATGATCGCGCCCCCGATCAGGAGCGCGTAGATCAGTATCTTATGCAGCAGTTGGGACATGCGCATGGGATGCTTCTCGCTGCCTGCCAACGCTGAACGGCTGGATATGCTCATTTTCATCGTTTTATTCTATCTCCCCTTTGCCTCGCCTTCGTAGTACACCCAATGCTTTGCGAGTCGCAGCTGGACGAAGGTAATCAGCATAATGACAAGGAACAGCACCCAGGCCAGCGCGGAGGCGTAGCCCATGCTGAAGTATTGGAACGCCTGCCGGTAGATATAGAGGCCGTAGACGAGCGAGGCGTTGTTCGGACCACCGCTGCTGCCGTTGACGTTGGTCATGATCAGAATCAAAACAAAGGCTTGCAGCGAGGCGATGAAGCCGGTAATCATATTGAAGAAGATCACCGACGACATCATCGGGATCGTTACATGCCAGAACTTGAACCACCAGTTGGCACCATCGATCGAGGCGGCTTCGTAAAGGTGGCTGGGGATGTTTTGCAGGCCAGCGAGATAGATAATCATCGTGCTGCCCGCGCTCCAGGCACTCATGATGATCAGCGCGGGAATGACCCAGTTTTCGGAGGTCAGCCAGCCTGGACCCTGGATACCGAACAGGCCCAGGACATAGTTAATCAGGCCAAAGTCGGGATGGTAGATGTTGATCCAGAGCAGGGCGGTCGCGATGCCGGAAACGACCGAGGGCAGATAGAAGATCGTGCGGAAAAACGAGATGCCCCGCACCTTCTGGTTGAGCAGCAGGGCCAGCAGAAACGAGGTCACAATCCCCAGGAGAACGCTGCCCAGGCCGTAATAGAGCGTGTTTTTGAGGGAGGTGTAGAAGAGCGGATCGTTGATCAGTTGCGTATAGTTGTCCAGCCCGATCCAGTGCGGGGTGGAGAGCAGCGACCAATCGGTGAAGCTGAGGAGAGCCGATGCGATGATCGGCCCTCCTCCAAACAGAATGAAGCCCAGGAGCCAGGGTAGGATGAACAGGTAAAATCTCCGCTCTTCGCGCCTCGCCTGCATGCTTGATCGCCGCCGTGAAGTATTTTTCGTCTCCACTGGCTTCGATGGCCTTTCAGTAGTTATTTGCATGTTTTGCTTACTCCTTCAAGTTATGCATGCGGCAGGCTGGCAGTCCCTTATTTATTCGCCGCCAGGATGGGGTTAAGCTGCTGGACCAGTTGATCCAGCGCGTCTTTGACCGGCAACTGTCCGGCGTCAACGCGGTCCCAGATGGCCTTTGCCGTGTTTGTGACCTTTGGCGTGGTCGGCTGGAACAGGATTTCGTTGGAGGCGAAGGAGTTGAGCGAATCCAGCACCACCTTCGCGTTGGCGGGGGCATACTTCGATTTGAAGTAGGATTCCCAGGCCGAGCTGCGTGCCGGGCTACCTCGACCGGTCATGCCCCACATAAACGATTGCCCGGCGGTGGAGAGGTATTCGTTGAGATAGATCCAGGCGGCGTCGGGGTACTTGCTGCTTTTGGCGATCGTGTAGGCGCTGCCAGCTGCGAATGTGGACTGCTTGACGGGTCCCTTCGGCCAGGGCGCGATATCCCATTTAAAGCTAGCACTTTGCGAAAGACCTGGTGTGGCCCAGGAGCCGTTAATCATCATGGCGCAGCGACCTAATGTGAAGGCGTCGGTCTGTTGTGCGGTCATCGCTTGCTGTTCTCCGGGCGAGGGGACGGCGTTATATTTGAGCCGCAACTCCATCCACCACTCCATCGCCTTCACCGCCTCCGGTTTGTTGATCAAGCACTCTGTTTCGGCTGGCTCGTTGACGTACTGGCCGCCGAAGGGATAGAGATAGGCCGGAGCAAGCGTACTATCGTTCGGCGTGGGCGTCCCGATGTAGCCGAACGTCTTGTTTGCTCCGCTGCCGCCGACCATCTTGATCGCCGTCGCCTTCAGATCGTCGAGCGTCCAGTCTGCTGTTGGATACTTGACGCCAGCTTTGTCGAACATGTCTTTGTTGTAGAAGAGCAGGCCGGGGCCACAATCGTAGGCGACTCCGTACAGCTTGCCGCCGCGTTTGTAGAAGCCGAGCGAAGGCTTGGTGAAGTCACTGATGTTGAAGTCCGGTTGTTTAGCGATGTAGTCATCCAGGGCTAACATTGAACCCTGCGTAACAAATTGCTGTATCCAGCTGAAGTGACAGTACATGATGTCGGGCAGAGCGCCACCAGCTGCCTGGGCGATGTACTTTTGCAGAAAATCCGCCCATTGCGTGTTTTCGGCGCTGATCGTAATGTTGGGGTGGCGCTTCATAAATAGCTCGTCGAACTGCTGCTGGCGCGTCCAGAAGGGGGCATCCCAGGCGTGGGCAATGCTGAGTTGAACTTTTGATGTTGGTTCGGCAACGGCGGTCTTCGGCCATTGCAGTCCATTGGCGTCGTTAATGTCGTAGAGGGATTTGCTAGACTGGGTTGGCGTCCCGGCGGCGCTCTTGCCTGCGTCGGTCTGAGGCTTGACGCTGCCGCCGCATGCCGCTAACAATCCAGAGACACCGAGCGCACTGGCAATTTTGACGAAATCGCGCCTGCTATAGCCGCGTCTCGTCATCTCGCGCTCAAGATCACGCATCAGCGCATCATTCTTTTGATGCTCCATCTCCTGTTTCCTCCATGAGGAAGACCGATCGTTGGTCTTCGCGTGTAGATCTGTCTGACAACATCACATGGGTACGAGAGGGATTCCTGAGTTCTGCACCTAACCACCGTTGGTGTGCATCGCTCACTGTGAAAAAATAAGGGCATCGTCGCTGGACAGAGCGCTCGCTGAGAAATTTCATCATGAGAATTTCCAGAAAGCGCTTTCTCGCTAAAGCATAAATTGTTGAGGGGGGATTTGTCAAGCCCTTTGCATCGGAATGGTGAAAACTCGTATGATGCTTGCGTTGTAGGGTAAAATCAGCTATACTATGCACGTCATCTGGCAGAAAGTTTATGGCAAGCAGAAGTAAAAATCTCTGATGAGAAAGCGTTTTCTACCTAGAAATGCCGTGCTTGCCCATGTTTGTATGGGGGTGTCATGTTTGATGTAACTGACGATTCTCAGCCACCTAAGCCGGTTACGATTCGCGAAGTTGCGGATCTGGCCCGGGTGTCGATCGCGACGGTCTCGCGGGTGGTGAATGGATCGCAAAAAGTCGATCCACAGATGGCGGAGCGGGTACGAGCCGCGATTGCCAGCCTCAATTACCAGCCCAATCGGGCAGCACGAGCGCTGGCGGGGAGTCGTTCGGCCCTGTTGGGCTTACTTGTGACCGATATTCAGAACCCCTTTTTCATGGATATGATGAGCGGAGTAGAGGAAGTATCGCAACAAAACGGGTATTTGCTGGTTATTTGTAACTCTGCCGAAGATCCCCAGAAGGAGAAGCAATACATTGAGATTCTGGCGGCTGAACCCGTGGCCGGAGCGATCATCGTTCCCTCGCGCGAACGGCTCGACGCGCTATCGCTGCTCAAGGCGCGGCACATCCCGATTGTGACGGTTGATCGACGCGTACATGACCGCTCGGTTGATGCGGTGCTGGTCGATACGGTGCGGGCGGCGAAAGAGGCTGTGACACATTTAATCGACAATGGCTATCGACGCATTGGCATCATCACCGGCCCCAAAGCGGCCACGACCGCCAATGATCGCCTGCTTGGCTACTGTCAGGCGTTGCAGGAGGCTGGTATCGAGTTTGATCCAGCTCTGGAGCAGCGCGGCCCCTTCAAAGAGGATGCCGGTGAGCAGGGGGCGAAGCGGCTGTTGCTCTGCGATCCGCCCGTGGATGCGATTATCACCGCTAACAATCGCCTGACGCTTGGCGTGCTGAGAGCGCTCTACGCCCAGGGCAAGCACGTGCCGGAAGATATCGCCGTTGTGGGCTTCGATGAGATGCACTGGGCCATCCCCGAACTTGCTTCAATCACAACCGTGACCCAGCCAGCCTATGAAATAGGGCGAACCGCTGCCCTGCGCCTCTTGCAGCGTTTGCAGCAGCCCGATATTCCGCGCCAGGAGATATTTTTGCAATACGAGTTTTCCGTGCGCGGCAGTTCTCAACCACGCACTAAGGCGCATCTCTCGCCTGATCGCGTCTAGCCTGTTCCTGTCCCGATGGACAGGAATCTTCTGTTCATTGGAGCATGGTGGGATGGCAGAACGAGATGTATCCTCAAGATAAGAAATCTGTCATCTGAAAGAGAGAAATGCTTCAATGAATACCGATCTTTCACATATTCGGCGTATCATGGCGCTGGCAACCGGCGATGAGAAGCACGACAGCAGCGCCCATTCGACGCTCGATGTGCTCTGGGTGCTCTATGACCGCATCATGCGCTACGATTCGCGCGATCCACGAAGCGAGCAGAGAGACCGTTTTCTCTTGAGCAAGGGGCATGGTCCGGTCGCTTTTTACGCGATTCTGGCCGACAAGGGCTTCTTCTCGCCCGCCGCGCTCTCCTCATTTGAAACGTGGGATGGTTTCCTGGGAGCGCATCCCGACCGCAGCCAGGTGCCGGGCGTGGAGGTTTCGACTGGTTCGCTGGGACATGGCCTGCCGATGGCGATTGGCGTGGCGCTGGGTCTACAGGCAAAGCAGAGCGACCGGCGCGTCTTTGTGCTGATCGGCGATGGCGAGTGCAACGAGGGGAGCGTTTGGGAGGCGATGCTGCTGGCCGGTCATCTCAAACTCGCCAACCTCACCTGTATCCTCATCAACAACCATTCCAGCAACGTTGAGCTGGGCGATATGGCGGCCAAATTCGCCCTCTCCGGCTGGCATGCCACCAGCATCAACGGGCGCGACCATGATCAGATCTACGCCGCGCTCTCACAGCCCGATCCCGAACTGCCAACCGCCGTGATTGCCGACATTGAGAGCAAGGGAGTATAGGAACCGATGACGACAACTGTAACGATGCGCGAACAGATGATCCAGACGGTCAGCGACCTCTTCGCACGCGATGAGCGACTGGCGCTGGTGCTGGCTGAGATCAGCCGCGATCTATTCAAGGATGTATTGCAGCGCTATCCTCAGCGGGCCGTGAACGTGGGCATCATGGAGCAAACAATGATCGGCGTGGCCGCTGGTCTGGCGCTAGAAGGCTTTATCCCCGTCGCCCACTCGATTACGCCGTTTCTGGTTGAGCGCCCCTTTGAGCAGCTCAAGGACGATTTTTGCTATCAACGCCTGGGCGGAAACTTCATCAGCACCGGTGCCTCCTACGATTATGGCACCGAAGGGATGACGCATCACGGGACGGGCGACGTACAGATCCTGTGCAGCCTGCCGGGGATGCAGATCGTCGTGCCGGGCAGTGCCAGCGAGTTTGATCGCCTCTTCCGCGCGGCCTACGCCAATGGTGCGCCGACCTATTATCGGATGAGCACCAGCGAGAACCGCAATGAGCAGCCCGTCTCCTTTGGCAAGCTGTTGGTGATCCGTGAAGGGAGCCGCGCAACCGTCATTGCGGTGGGGCCAATGCTGGACCGCGTGCTGACGGCGACGAAAGATATGGACGTGACCGTGCTCTATTGCACAACCGTTGCCCCCTTCGATCGCGATACGTTGCGGGCGCATGCAGTGAGCAGCGGTATTATTATTGTCGAGCCATACTATGAGGGTGTGCTGGTGCCTGTGGTCAGCGCTGCTCTGGAGGACCGTCCGACGCGCATCAAAAGCATCGGCGTTCCCCACGAGGTGCTCTCGCATTACGGAACGCTCGAACAGCACGATGCCGCATTGGGCCTGGATGAACAGGGGATTCGTGAACGTATCGGAGCGTTTTTGGGTATCTAAAAGCCGGGCTGCTGTTACACATGCCTTTCGCGTACCATCAAAAAGGCGATCAGCAGCCCAATAATGCCGAGAATCGTTCCAGCGTAAAAGGCCCATTGGAAGCCCGCCACCAGCGCGACCGCCGACGATAGCCCGCTGAGAGCGTTGGTGCGCATAGTGGCGATTGTGATGAGCAGGGCAAGGCCAATCGCGGTGCCGATCTGCGATTCCATGCTCAACAGGCCGGAGGCGAGGCCGCGCTCCTCCATCTGCACCCCCTCCAGAGCGGCGATCGTAATGCTCACCTGCACGATGCTCAAGCCCAGACCCTCCATAATCAAGCCTGGTAGGAGCGTCACCACATAGGAACCATCAACTGAGATACTTGAGAGCAACAGGGGCGAGAGCAGCAGCACGACCATACCAAGCAGTGTGGTACGCCTGATGCCAAAGCGATTGCAGAGGCGGGTGCCAAGTGCTGAGCCAAGCAGGAGAGCGGTGTTTGTTGGGAGAAAGGCCAGCCCCGTGAGCAGCGGCGAGTATCCCCGAACCTGTTGCATATAAAGCGCAAAGAAAAAGAGTGGCGTGTTGGCAACAGCGGACATCACGAGCATCACAAGATTGGCCCCTGCAAATGTGCGGTGGCGAAAGATGGACAACGGGATGAGCGGGTAGCGGCTCCGCATCTGGATGACCACAAAGCTCCCCAGCAGCACGAGGGCCAGCAGGAAAATTGCCGCCAGATGAAGAATATTCAGGCTTGAGCGCGTCATCAGCGTCAATCCATAGACAAGCAGAGCAATTCCGCCAACGACCGTCATAGCTCCAGGGATGTCTACCGGTCGGGCGCATGGGTGATCGTATCGTTTTGTGAGCACGAACGGAGCAAACACGACGCCCAGCAGGGTCACGGGGACGCACAGAAAGAAGATCCAGGGCCAGCCGGGTCGCTCTGCTAGCACGCCACCGCAGAGAACGCCAGCCGTCCCGCCAATCGATCCGACCATGCCCCAGATGCCCAGCGCCAGATTGCGCTTCCCCCCTTCCGTGAACGTATCGATCAGCAGCGCCATTGAGGTTGGAATCACGATCGCCGACGCAATGCCCTGGAGCGCACGCCCGCTGATGAGCAGCCATTGAGCGCTTGCGAGGCCGCATAACAGCGAGGCCAGAGCAAATAGCACCATCCCCGGCACAAACAGGCGGCGATGCCCGAAATGATCCGCCACCTTGCCGCCAACAATGAGCAGGCCACCAAAGCCCAGCGCATTGATGCTGACCACCCATTGCAGGTTCTCCTGACTGAACCCCAGCCCCTTCTGGATGGCGGGGAGGGCCAGCGTCACGGCCTGAAAATTGAAGACTGTCATAAACTGTGCCACACATATTACACTCAATACGAGCCAGCCACGCGGGGCCATTTCTGTATTTTTATCGGTTGGGCGATCTTCTATAGCTAGAGTGTGCTCGTTGTTCGTCATGTTCGCTCCTCCTGTCGCTCTATAGCAATATACAATGAGTTTCGTAGCCGCGCGACTTTATCGCGCCTGGTTCACCATCCGTAATGTGGCCCCGCGCGCGTTAAAGTCGCGCGACTACGAATGTTCCATTTGTTTAAACTCATTAGATGCGCCCTCTTCATCGTGCAGATGTGATACTATAGAGAGAGCGAGTGTTGCTACCTCCATATTGTATTACGCTGGTAGCAGACCAAAAGGAGACATAATGGATGCTGCAGCACAATTGAGAGAGGCGCTTGAGAAGATGCCGGAGCTGATAGGGGAGCGCCTGTGCCTGGATTTTGCCAATACCGTCGAGCCGCGTGGCGGCCTCGGCACGCAGCATACCTCGTTGCGCGACTATCTCACCAGCTATACCGACCTGATCGCCTGGTGCTATCACTCCCAATTTTTGACCGAAGAACTGGCTCTGCATCTATTACGAGAAGCAGCACAGCGACCAGACGATGCCAGGGCGCTATGGGAGCGGGCCATCGCGCTGCGGGAGGCGATCTATCGCGTGTTCTGGCTGGTGGCGAACCATGAACAGCCTTCTCAAGCGGACCTGGACGCCTTGAGGCAGGAGCATCTGGCAGCAGTCAATCACTCCTGGCTGCTCAAGCAAGGGGACAAATTTATCTGGCAGTGGGAGAAGGACGGGCAAGCTCTGGATCAGGTGCTCTGGCCGATCGCACACTCAGCAACGACGCTGCTCACAAGCGAGGATGTGGAGCGGATCAAGGTCTGCCCGGGTGTGCCAGGCGATCCTGTGCTCTGCGCGTGGCTCTTCTTCGATACGAGCAAGAATCGCAACCGCCAATGGTGCAGCATGGCCGACTGTGGCAGCATCGTGAAAGCGCGTCGTCTGACCGAGCGCCGCCGAGCTGCACGAGCTAGCCAACTCTAAATGGAGTTTGTCTTCCGTGCCTGAGATTCGCCTGTTTCATCCCAGTTGCCCTATGCGAAACCGGAAAACGATAAGAAATGCGGAGTTGGGGGGGGGGGGGGGGGGGGGGGGGGGGGGGGGGGGGGGGGCGGGGGGGGGAGGACGGTAAAGGGGCACAGGGAGGTTGGGGGGGGGAGCCAGGAGACAAAAAAAAGGGCCAGCAGAAGACCCCCGA
>JAICIM010000209.1 GCA_025928885.1 Ktedonobacteraceae bacterium
CCAGCCGTTCCAGAGCCGCAACATCGGTTGAGCGCATATCTAACACCGCCGTTGCCTGAGCCGCAATGGTGTTGACGGAGGTTCCCCCTTCGATAATACCTACATTATACGTCGTCTTTGGGCTTTGAGGTACAGGCAAATCTGCAATTGCTGCAATAATTCTCGCTACTCCATGAATAGCGCTAGGTCTGCCAAAAGCTCCATATGAATGCCCACCTGGACCTCGCACGGTGATACGCCAGCGCTGCGATCCCACCGCCACATGGGTAATATGTCCCAGGTCGCCATCAATCGCAATCACTGCCCCCAACCTATCACGATAGCGTTCGACAGCCGCTCTAGCCCCACGCAAATTCCCCAGACCTTCCTCACCAACGTTCGCTGCCGCCACCAGATCAACATCTGTCTGCTTGCCCATCTGATCGAGTATATCCAGCAGACCAAGCATAGCGGCTATGCTCAAACTATTATCCCCAATCCCTGGGCCGCGCAAAATATCGCCATCGCGTACAATCTTGAGCGGTGTCGTATGCGGAAACACGGTATCAAGGTGAGCCAACACCATCAATACAGGCTTATCATTTTTCTGTCCACGCCTCACATAGACATTCCCAACTTCGTCAACCTCCGGTGTATATCCGCGCTCCCGCAAGAGTGCAGCCACCAGATCTCCACGCAGCCGCTCATCACCCGTTGGCGCTGGCACCGCACAAATACGTTGTGCCAGATCTACCACCACATCAGCCTCAGTCGCCGCCAGAGAACGCAGCTGGTCTAATTCATACGATGTCAGTGACATCTCCCCTGCCTTTCAAAATAAAGGATAACTCACACTCCATTTATAGCATATTTCCAGCGTCTCTTCTGCTTCACTTGTACGCCCATACAGTTCTCTTTACAAATTTTCTGGCAAAATAGAGGATCAGGCGCTCTACAGCCTGATCCTCTATTTTGCATAACAAAACTACCCTTGCAGCCAGCGAGCAACATTGGGCGCAAAGTAGGTGATGAGCATATCCGCACCCGCACGCCGAATGCCAGTCAACACTTCCATGACAATCCGCTGTTCATCTATCCATCCCTGTTGCGCTGCGGCTTTAATCATCGAATACTCTCCACTCACATTGTAAGCGGCAATCGGTAACGTGCAATGCTCTCGAACCTGGCGAATAACATCAAGATAGGCCAGCGCGGGTTTCACCATCACCACGTCGGCACCTTCCGCAATATCCAGATCAACCTCGCGCAGCGCCTCACGGACATTCGCCGGGTCCATCTGGTACGAGCGGCGATCCCCAAATTGGGGAGTTGAACCGGCTGCCTCACGGAATGGACCGTAGAAGCCCGAGGCGAATTTTGCCGAATAGGCCATAATCGGAGCTTGCTGAAAACCATGTTCATCCAATACATGGCGGATCGCGCCCACACGCCCATCCATCATATCCGACGGTGCTACCAGATCCGCACCCGCTTCTACATGTGACAGCGCCATTTGGGCCAGCAGAGAAAGCGACTCATCATTCTCTACGGTCCCGTTATGGATCACGCCACAATGCCCATGATCGGTATACTCACACAGGCAGACATCGGTCATCACCAGCACCTCTGGCACCTGGGCTTTCACGAGACGAATCGCCTGCTGAATGATGCCCTCCGACGCATACGCCTGCGATCCTACTGCATCCTTCTCGCTCGGAATGCCAAAGAGCAGCACAGCCGGAATCCCCAGCCCAGCAATCCGCTCAACCTCGCGCCCCAGCAACTCAAGTGGCCATTGCACAATCCCTGGCATCGAGGAGATAGGCTGCGGCTCGTGGATGTCCTCCGCCACAAACATGGGATAAATGAACTGATCGACGTTGAGATGTGTCTCTCGCACCAGAGCGCGAAGCCGCTCATTTTGACGTGTGCGCCTCATACGCACAATTGGAAAATTACTCAAGATCAGACCTCCTCTGCCAGTTGGCGCAAGACAAACTCCAGCGATTGAACGGTCTCCTCAAGCATAGCGTCCTCAAGGGCCAGGGAGATAAAGCAGGCTTCAAACTGCGACGGCGGCAGATAGACGCCTCGCGCCAGCATCTCCCAGAAGTAGCGGGCGAAGAGCGCGGTGTCTGAACGTTTGGCGCTGGCGTAGTCGGTCACAGGTTCCGATGTAAAATACAGGCAGAACATAGCCCCAATACGCTGGACCTGCGCATCGATCCCTGTATCGTGTAGCACACGCTTGATACCCTCGCCCAACAACGCGCTCTTCTGCTCCAGTTTCTCATACTGCCCCGGCTTGCGTAGCTCTTGCAGCGTGGCGATGCCAGCCGCCATTGCCAGGGGATTGCCCGATAGTGTCCCGGCCTGATACATCGGCCCCAGAGGCGCTACCTGCTGCATAATCTCACGCCGCCCACCATATGCGCCGACTGGCAAGCCGCCGCCGATAATTTTGCCAAAACAGGTGATATCTGGAGCAATACCCGCCCGCTGCTGCATCCCTCCCAGCGCGACACGAAATCCGGTCATGACCTCATCAAAGATCAACAGCGCGTGATACTGCTGAGTAAGTTCGCGCAATCTTTCTAGAAACCCTGACTGGGGCAACACCAACCCCATATTCGCCGCCACCGGTTCGACAATAATCGCCGCAATGTCGTTGGGGAAGGTATGAAACAGCTGCTCAACGGCGTTGGCATCGTTGTATGCGACGGTCAGGGTATGTGCTGTCGCTTCAGCAGGCACCCCCGGGCTATCAGGCAAACCCAGCGTCGCCACACCCGAACCGGCCTGTACCAGCAGCATATCAGCGTGTCCATGATAGCAGCCGCTAAACTTGATAATCTTGTTACGTCCGGTATAGGCTCGGGCCAGACGCAGCGCACTCATCGTCGCCTCTGTGCCAGAATTGACAAAACGAATCATCTCCACAGAGGGGACGCTCTCTATGACCAGCTTTGCCAGCTCGCTCTCAGCCTGCGTTGGCGCACCAAAGCTGAACCCTCCCCGGGCGGCCTCCTCAACAGCCGCTAAGACTGAAGGGTACACATGCCCCAGAAGCATTGGCCCCCACGACTGGACATAATCCAGATACCGATTGCCGTCCACGTCGTAGAGATACGGACCTTCAGCACGATCGATAAAAACTGGATCGCCTCCCACCCCGCGAAAAGCACGCACAGGGCTATTCACGCCGCCAGGAAGCAACGTCTGTGCCTCCTGGAACAGGGCGTGAGAACGAGGGTGCCTGATCGTCCTATCTGCATCAGCCTGCTGTGTCATCTTTCTCTCCCTCGTCTTCCTCTTGTTTACGCGCCCATCGCTTCGAGAATCTCACCAAGCGGCTGAGCAACACAGGTAAACATCGGCGTATCGCGGAGCGTGTACTGGCTGGCTTCGGTTTCGCGCAACTCCTGCACCAGATCGAGGAAATCGGCCAGTTGATCCGTCTCGAAGGCCACCACAAATTCTTGATCGTCCAACCCAAAGGAGTAGGTGGTGTTGAGCGAGACGCTGGGATACTTCAAACCAACGCGAATATGCTCGTTCATCATGCGCTTGCGATCTTCCAACGGTAAGACATACCAGGGGCGCGTTTTGACAAAGGGATAGACGAACAGATATTTTCTGTCGTCTGGTGTAATCACCAACCGGGGATCATGCACCCCACGTGCATTTTTGCCCACATAGACGGAACGCTTGGTCATAGAAAGGAACGCACGGGATTCGGTCAGGTACGGTCCCATCGCGCTACGGCGAATCTTACTGCTCAACGTGCGCAGATCTTCTATATCATAGGTCGCCTGCCAGAGCATGAAATCACAATCGGAGCGGACGCCATAGAGGCCGAAGCTGCGCAGCAAACCATCTTGCCCTTGCTCCTCAAAAATCTGTTGCAACTCCTGTCTACCCTGCTCGCGCACGTCGGCGGGCAGGCGTGACCATTGAGGATCGAGTTTATAAAAAGTAAAACGCACGAGCTGGCGCGGCTGCTTCGGTTTGGGCTGCGCTGACGCTGGAGAAGTCTCTGATTGAGTACCATTCGTTTGTTTTATCGTTGTCTCTGTCATCTATTTTCCCTCTTGTTGCACAATCGCCTGCACCAGACCATCAATTGTAAACTCTGTGGCCTCAATCGTGACGTTGAGGCCCAGCTCACGAGCAGTCTGCGCAGTAATTGGACCAATACAAGCAATACGTACCTGAGCCAGGGCTGCGACCAGCTCTTCTTGCCGAAGATCCGACACGTGTCGTTCGCAGTTGCCCAGCCACTCCATAAAATTGCGTATCGTTGAAGAACTGGTAAACGTTAAAATATCAAGCTGGCGATGACGCAAAAGATTGAGAATTTCTCGTCCCTGCTCATCATCATGTGTAGCAGATACTGTGTAGTAAGCAGCAACCTCATCCACTATCGCCCCCGCCTTCTGTAGCTCTGTCACCAGGATTTTGCGTGCCTCGGCAGCACGAGCCAGAGCAATCCGTTTCCCCGCAAGCGTTACCCCACGCTGCTGCGCATCTTGCAGTAGAGCGGTCGCAACCCCTTCTGCCCTGTACTCGTCGGGGATAAGGTCGGCCTCTACCCCATAGTGAGCCAGAGCCGCCGCCGTCGCCGGGCCGATGGTCGCAATCCGTACCTTACGCAGGATATGTGGATCATACCCCAATGCACGCAATCGCGCAAGACAGATATTGACTCCATTTGCACTGGTAAACACGAGCCAGGCATAGGAATAGCTTTGCAGATCTTGATGGGCGTTATTACCTGCTGTACATATCAACTTGAGCAATGCATCTAGCTGAGACCAATCGGATGGGGGAACAATACGAATCGTAGGAAATTCGATAGGCTCTGCACCCAGTTCTCTCAGGCGCTCACTCAATACGCTGGCCTGCTCACGCGTGCGCGTTACCAGAACGCGTTTCCCCGCAAGCGGCAATGCTGTTACACTCTGCTCAGACACGTTGTTGCTCCCGCTCACGTAGCATATTACTGCCCTCAATAATCTCCTGCGCCCCCTGATCCAGCGCCTGTTCAGCCAGCTGGATACCAAGCATCTCAGCACGCGCTATCCCATCCTCGCTGTTCCAACGCACGCTCTGGCGCACCCGAATACTGCGCTCTCCATCGGTGCTGATCACCAGGCCACGCAACACGAGATCTTCCTCAACGATTTCAGCATATGCCGCTATAGGCAGGTAGCAACCAGCACCCAGACGGCGCATAAACATCCGCTCTGCCGTCGTTGCCGCCTGAACCACCACATCGCGCAGAGGCTCCAGCAGCGTCTGCATCTCCGGCTCAGTACGGCACTCTAAACCCAACGCTCCCTGTCCAGGGGCAGGCATCATCATATCGATGGGGAAGTATGTCAGGCGCTCTGCAAGCTGCGGCTGCAATTCCATGCGATGCAGGCCGGCAGCCGCCTGCACAATGCCATCATACCCGCCAGACTCCAGTTTGCGCAGTCGTGTATCAACATTCCCACGAATAAGCAAGATTTGTGCCTCTGGCAAGAACTCGCGGATCTGCGCCGTGCGACGCAAACTGCTGGTGCCAATACGCAGCGCTGGCCCCATTTCGGCGTCAACCGGCTGTAAGCGTCCGTTATTGATACGAAATGTCCGATTGCTGGCAAAAATGTCTCGTACATCCTCACGCGGCCCCACCACAACCACTTGCAGCCCCTCCGGCTGGGCAGTGGGCAGATCCTTCAAGCTATGCACGGCCAGATCGATGCGTCGCTCTTGCAGAGCACGCTCTATCTCTGTGACAAAAACGCCATCGCCACCAATTTGTGCCAGAGATACATGCGTAATCTGGTCGCCGGTCGTGCGAATTTGCTCGATGGCGATCTCAAGATCGGGCCATTGCTGACGCAGCCGCTCGACCACCCAGTTTGTCTGTATCATTGCGAGCTTGCTCGCTCGCGTCCCTATCGTAATGCTCTTCATCCTGCTTTTCCAAACCAAACAAATAGCGCATTGCCTGCGCATAAACATGCCCTTCGCCAACAGCAGCCGCATCCTTCAATCGTAACATTGGCGCATGCAAAAACTTATTCATAAGACGTGTTGTTAATTCCTGAACGGCGGCTTGCTCGCGCTCAGAGAGTGTCGGAGAGAGCTGACGCATCGCCCGTGCCAATTCCTGGCGGCGCAAGACATCGGCATGCTGGCGTAAATCACTGATGGTATCGACCACACTCAGCGACGCCAACCAGCGCTCAAATTGCTGCACCTCTTCGGCAATAATGGTTTGCACATGCTCAGCCTCCTGCCGACGCAACTGAATACCACGCTCAACCTCGGCCTGCAAGTCATCCAGATTATACAGGTGAACATCAGCAAGCTCGGCAACGGCAGAATCGATATCCCGGGGCATAGCGATATCAATCAAAAGCAGCGAGCGCGATGCACGGCGCTCCATCACCTGTTGCATCAAGTCAGGAGTAATAATGGCACGCGGTGCTGTGGTTGAACTGATCACCACATCCGCCTCTATCAGCGCATCGGCAAGCTCATTAAAAGAGCGATGGACCGCCCCCAACGCCTGCGCCAGATCAACCGCGTGCGCCTGCGTGCGATTGATAATCACCAGTTGCCTGGCCCCATTATCACGCAGATTACGCGCCGCCAGTTCGCTCATCTGCCCGGACCCGATCAGTAAGATTCGCGCCTGCTCTAAATGTGGGAACAAGTGACGTGCCAGTTGAACCGCCACATGGCTGATAGAGGCTGCGTTCCGGCTAATACTGGTCTCACTACGCGCTCGCTTGCCGGTACTGACAGCGGCACGAAAAAGGGCCGACAGGATCGGTCCCGCGTAACCACCACCTTGAGCGATTTCTAGCGCTTCTACAACCTGCCCCTGAATTTGTGGTTCACCGGGAACGAGCGAATAGAGACCACTGGCAACTCCAAAAAGATGGTTCACAGCTTCCTCGTCGGAGAAATGATAATAGTGGTCTGCAAGCTCATCGCACGTCACCTGGCGGGTCTCACTTAATACACTCAGTAAGGCTTCCTTTCCTCGCTCAGCATCAGTACAGACAGCATACAACTCAATACGGTTACAGGTGGAAAGTAAGACGCACTCCTGGCCGATTGCTTGAGTAGCATTCAACACCTGGGGAATTTGACGCACAGAGCAGGTAAGGCGCTCTCGTAAGGCAATAGGAGCAGAAATGTGATCAACGCCAACGACAACGATATGCATGTAAACCTCATAAATCTTAAAAATTTTCAGTGGTCTATAGAGATTTTAGCGATTTTTAGCGATTAGTCAAGACCAATTGGTGGGCTTACAACCAACATCCTCTAAAAATAAGGTGTTTACCCTAAGAAAGCCGCTATCTCGGCACGCAAAAGTACTGGTGATTTTCTCGCAAAAATTACAAATTCTTCAATATCAACCCTCTTTTATTGGCCCAACCATATCCTCAATTGTAATAGGTGCCAGATTATTTAACAAGGTTGCTTCTTTCTCTATTCATTACGGCCATCTCTCCTTTAAGGTTATGGAGATAGTTACTTTTTTGGCTGCCAACCATGAAACAATCCACCTTTTTTACCCCCTATACATTCTCCCTCAATTCCCTTAAAATAGACACATCTCTTGCTCGTGCAACACATACGTTGATAGGACTAAAGACAAGGGAGCCAGATAAATTGATACAATCAAAATATCTGCTCGTTTATGATGATAAAGGCATAAAAGCATCCAGAATACCTGGAGCCTGGCGCCAGCACTGTTTGTATCTAATATTTACTTCAAAATATACACTATATACAGAACGAATCCTGAGCCAATCAGTGTTATTCATCAGGGTAGTCGTAAGAGAAGGTAACACAGATGTTTCGCTGTCCTAAATGTCATACAGAGCTTCCGGCGGACGCGCGTTTCTGCAATAAATGTGGCTTTAACCATACGAATGCAATGAAGGCAGTATCGCCCCAGCAGATGGGGTCCGGTCCCCAACAAGCGGCTCAGCCTCCGTCACCTAATAGCCCATCGGGGCTGACCAAACGCTATACAGGCAATCAACCTCCACAGGGCGGTCCCCCCATGCAACAGAACATGGTTATGCCGCCTCAAAATCCTGTCGGAGGACCACCAGTACAGCAATCTGATCTGGTCGTGCGCACCTCGACGCCACCTCCACCCAGAACATTATTAGGTCATGGGCAGGCACCTGTTGGACTGCAGGGACCGATGGCCCCGATTCCACAGGCTCCAATGCCATTTGGACCACAGGGCATGAATCAGCCAATGATCTATCCTCCTCCTCCGGCTAATCTCAGCATTGAAAGCCTGACCGCTACCAGCCAGGCAGCCGAACACTGGCGCAATAGCTGGCGGGATCGCCAACGAGCCGAGGCAGGACCAGCAGTGGGTATTTCACGTGGGCAGGCAGTTGTGCCAGAACCTCTTATGGCTATACAACAAAGTCTGATTCGTATGCGCTCGCTCATTATGCCCAACACTCAGGAGAAAGAGGCATCTCCCGTCCAAAAACAGCTCTATAGAATCAGTTCGTTCCTGCTCTTTTGTCTTATCCTGGGTCTCGTCGGCTATATCATTTCAACATTCATACCGCATACACTGACAGGCCCTCAACCAGCCAGCGCGACGGCACCATATGGCGTCTACCCGACCATCTACATGCAGTTGAACGCGAAAAACCCTAAACCGGCGGCAAAAGCCGGTCAGGCCCTCGCCGTGCATGGCGATAGTTTCAAAGCTAACACCACGATTACCTTTACCCTGGATACAACCGCTATTACCACAACCACCCAGACGAATAAAGATGGGTCATTTAGTAGCAACGTGACGATCCCAGCAAACCAGCTTCCAGGCAGCTACAACTTGATAGCCAAAGGTGGGAACCAGCAGGCCACAATGCCCGTTCACGTATTGCCGACCAGTGTGGCAAACAATACTCCCCTCACGCTGACTAACGATCAGGGCCAGCCAGTATCAAAGCTTGATTTCACCACAGTCAACGGCTATGCCCCCAACCCGGAGGTACTCACCATCACCAATACAGGTGCGGCCAAAGTTACCTGGAGCGCCAGCATCGTCACGGAAAACGCCCAGAACTGGATCACCCTGAACGCGGATAAGGCAACAGGGACACAATATGGGAAAGTGGGGGGAGAAATTGCTCCTGATGGCTCCGATACCATCTCTGTCAACGTCTCCGCAATGGGACTGGCAAGCCTCATGAAAAAGGCATACCAGGGCTACGTCATCTTCACCGTCGATCAGGGCCAGCTCATTCTCCCGGTCTCTTTCGCCGTCCAGAATAAATCGCTCGATCTGGTCGTTACTCCCAACCCACTAACGGTCATTTCTAACGGCGATCATACCTGTAAACCAACGACGCTAGGGATCATTAACAATAGCGATCAGCCGATTATCTGGAACGCCAGCGCAACCAACGGCAATATTCAGCTTACCCCCAAAAATGGTCAGCTTGATCCGGCGGGAGGTGGCAATGATGCGGTCACACTGCAAATCACGTGTGGAGGTATTGATCAACAGGTGGACAATTTCTCCGTCATTAATGTCTTTTTCAACGGTAAGCAGGTCGCTGTCCAGGTCAATGTTCGGCCAAACTAGTCAGTGAACAAACTTGCCTCTGTGCTTGATCTTTCAGGAAAGGTAGTTGCTTATGCTTGGTCTTGATCCGCGTCTGGTGGCGCTGCTCTGTCTCGTCTTTATCGGGATTGGCATTTTTAGTATCATTCAGGGACGCAAGAGATTACGCAGCGAACAGGCACAGGGGCAGCGAAGTGCCTGGTACAAACAGCCAGGGATACTCACAGGTATTGAATATATCCTGCTTTCCTTTATGTTTCTCTTAAATATTGGCATCACATCGCACTGGTTTCCAGCCAATCTCAACCAGATCATTTATCCGCTGTACCTGCTCATCCTGTTCACGTCAGCAATTATGGCCGGTGTGATCATCTACATGTCAATGCAGATTGCACGCCGTCGCCGCGCTCAGGTAGCGAATCAGACAGCAGCACAAGAAACCACCTCTACATATAAAGAGGTTCCTTCTGAAACCACGCTTCAGAAACGGCGTGAACATCGCAAAAAAGTCGCCGCAGCGAGACGACGACGCGCGGGCAAGGCATAATTTTTTCCAACAAAAAGGCGACCATCTCAAGCGGTCGCCTTTTTGTTGGAAAGTGATGGCTAC
>JAICIM010000129.1 GCA_025928885.1 Ktedonobacteraceae bacterium
AGAAGGCGGGGTGAGATCGGGTACGTTAATAGTCAGGTTGTGCTCCTGGAAATTGAGTTTGTTGGGCAAGGTAAACTCAAAGGTAATGCCGCCTTGCGCTGTGCTTTGTGAGATGCTATACAGTCCCGGCAGCGTCACCTCCGCACTATAGCTCTGAATATCCACAACCTGCCCTGTAATAAAGTCGTCGGGAACCTGCTGTGCGTTGGCGAAATCGACCGTGAGCGGCATCTGCACAAAGCTCTCGTGCATGCCTGCTGGTATCTGATTGTTGATGGTAACTTTATCCATCCCCCCCAGATCCTGATCTGTCCAGCCGATCAAAGTGGCTGAGGCGTCGGCGACGAGCAGCGAATCACGCGTGCTGCTGAGCGAGGTGGCCTGTGAGTTGATCAGCGGAACATAGAGCGCGTCTCCATTGATGACGACGTGATTGTTGCAGGGACCGTTGCATGGAAGATAGGTGAAGCCGGTCCCGTTCAATGCCGAGAGCAGGGCCATGTGGCGCTCAAAATCGTTGCGCGGATATTGATGCTGCTGATAGGGAAAATAGGGGGATGATAAGCCGCTGCTTGCTATAATTCCATCTGTGATGGTTTGCCAGGGTGCGACCGTGTGCAATTGCAGATCTATACGCTGCGTTTCCCCGGCAGCGATAGAGCCGATGCGCACAAAGTTATGTGGCAAAAGAATATAGGCATCATTGAGCGTCGTCGCCATTGTATTTTTCACCGTTCCCACGAGGCGGTTATTACGAATCGTTAGCTGAGTTGTCAGGGTGCCGTGAAGCTGGCGATCCTGTTCGAGAATAGTGGGATGGAAGGTCCAGGGACCAGGATCGATCAGCTTCATGGTGGTGCTGTTGGCGTTGTAGGTGAAGTCTGTACGTCTATCGCCACCAGGCGTGTTCAAGGGACTGCTCAACAGCAATGAGTTTGGCACCGGCTCGACAAGGCTGGCATCAGGTGTGCGCAGCGTGTAGTCTCCCTGATAGGGAACATAGATGCCCATGTAGGTTGTGATATGCGCTGAAGCGGCTCCTTGATTGAGTTGTACCAGCGAAATGCTGGTATCGGTGAGCGAAGCCCCTTTCTGATAGTAAGCAAGTCCAAAGGAGAACAGGGAGAAGACCAGGGCGCTACCGAGGAAGATGCGCCAGCCCCAGAGCTGAGGACGTTGCAGGCGGCGTATAATCAGCAGGCGGACAGGGCCAAGTACAGCGACGTATCCCAATAACAGTACAATGATGATCCAGGGACCGAGGAAGCTCTGAGGTTGGAGCATGGTCAGGATGCCCCCACGCGTCAGAATCTGGCCCGGTCCGCTGTAATACGTTGCAACTGTGCTGGGGATGAGGAATTTATCGCCCATTGCGGAAAACAAAAGCGAACGCCAGAGCGCTTCTGTGCCGCTCCACGCTGCCAGAGGCGCAACGCCGGGATCAACCGCGAGATAGAGAATGTTGCCGCGTCCCTGCCGTGCTTTCACTATCAGTGGGACAGGCGTGGCGTCGGCAGAAGTGGCGGACCACACGATTTCGTTGTTCGAGAAGGCAGGATTGGTTGATAACGTTGCCGCGCTTGCTACAACTGGCATGGAAAGCGTGGTCGGAAGCGGTTTATCGCCGGTATATTGTGGGGGCAGCATATAGGGTGTGGTCATAGGAACCAGGCGTGTTCCCTCTGACAGCATCGTGGTGCCGTGAATGTTGACCGGACGCAAGCTGGCGGGCAGCGATGCCAGCGTACGTTGCCAGTTGGCCCCGCCGGTCTCAATGAGCGTGCCGCCCTGATTGACCCAGGATTGCAATACCATTATTTGTTGCGGGTTGAGGGAGCGAGTATCGAAATTATCGAGCAGCATGACATCGAAGTTTTTGAGAATCGCCGTGTTGGTCGGCAAGGTTGCGGTACTGAATGAGACAACATCGAACGAGCTTTGCTGATTGGGCATCGGCAGGCTTTTGAGCAGCCCGAAACCGGCATTGGGATCTTGATCAGATAGAGCACCGATGAGCAACTGGCCTACCTGTACCGTATAGAGCTTGTTGGCACTCGGCACCATCTGAGCCGTGATTGCCTGTCTGCTGCTATTGAGCAGTGTGACCACGACGCCCTGTGGAGGCAGGTTGCCGAGATAAAATGGCACATACAGGGTGAGATGCTGCTGAGAACCTTGTGAAAGGGTGACTGAGCGCTGAAAGCTCCAGGGCGAGGAGTAGTTGATACTGGCTGTTCTTATTTGTCCGGCGAAGACGTTCGCTGTGAGCGTGCCGTGAAAGTTTGGTCCGCTGTTGGTGAGCGTGACATACACAGGTTCCCAGTAGCCCTCACGAAAGTCCTGATCGAAGCCCACCTCCACCTGCATTGTCGGCACGGAAGCATGAACGGCAGCTCGCACGCTGGTGGATGGCTGCAATGAGATGGCTATGACGAGCAAGCCAGAGATGATCAGCAGTTTCGCTATGATGGTGCTCAGGCGTCGGCACCGATAATGAAAGCTCATATGCACGTGCTTCTCCTGCTTTCAGCAATAGAGATACGTCGATTTATGGCACGCTTTTCAACTGTTCTTTGAACAAACAAAACTCTCTTCTCTGCACAACTCTATTGGTAACATGTAGGAGCATGCATCTCGTTGCTTCTATAGTATCATCCTGGCGTGAAAAATCATAAGGGGGAACCGAAAATGTCTTATAAGTACGGAGTTTTGTGAGCAATGTTTGTGAGGAGGAGCGATAGCCCAAAAACGACCAGAGCGGCGCGATCCTGCTCCGCTCTTAAACATTATGCATCTTGCTATTTTTGGCAGCTAATCATCGTAATGCGACATGGTTGCCCATTCCTTTCTGCTGGTTGCGCGAATGCGACCGCTTCGCTAATGACATAGATAACATGTCTTCCTGACATCATTTTTGCCGTCTTACGATTTTCATGGCGTCACGGTTCTTCTTTGCACGTGCTGATTACCGCACCATCGCCATCTCTCTGACTGTTTTTCTCTCGTTGCTTTCTCTAAGTAAACTATACAGAAAAGATCGATAATATGATGCTTTTTCTGACGGATATTTCATATGCGTGACGGGGTGAAGGTATACGCGCTCCATCTTCTATTGAGACCAACCACGCGTAATTATGCGTCATCACATCGCATAATTTATGGATGTGCTGGCTATCATAGGTGAGAAGGAAGTGCTGTATTTCTATGAAAAAGCATGGTTATTGTCTTCAGGACTGTTTACACGTGACGCTAGACTTGATTGTATTGGTGTATCTATGCTATACTTTCTCTTGATCCTCAAATATAATCTATTTTATATTGAGCGTTTTCAGCAAAGAGTGTTGTCTCCCCTCTACATTGTTTAGCTATCTGTTGGAGGTAATGCTGATGGCAACAACGGAGAGTCGAATTACTGTCGCTTCGCGTATTGACCGCCTGCCCTTATCTTCGCTTCATCGGCGTCTGACCTTTGTCCTGGGCATTGGAACGTTCTTTGATCTGTACGATATTTTTCTTGGCGGCCTGCTAGGAGCTGTGCTGGTGGGACCCTTCCATCTCACGACCGTAGAGACGGCGCTGATTATCAGCTCCGGTTTCATGGGCATGTTTGTGGGGGCCGTTGTCCTGGGCGTGATCGCGGATTATCTTGGTCGGCGTCCGATGTATATGATTAATCTGCTGATTTATTCGCTTTTTTCGCTTGCCGCCGCCTTTGCCCCCGGTTTTCTCTGGATCGTGATATTTCGTTTCCTGGCCGGGTTGGGTTTAGGTGCCGAGCCGCCTCTAACCGATATTTATCTGGGCGAGATGATCCCCAGGCAGGCGCGAGGCCGTTATACGGCCTGGTCTTACACGCTGGGCTTCCTGGGTGTGCCGTTGGCAGGATTTGTGGGTCGCTATTTTGTAGCTCAGACCAGCTTTCTTGCCCTGTCCGGCTGGCGCTGGCTGCTGATCATCGGGGCGTTGGGAGCGCTCATCGTCTGGTTTCTACGGCGCAATTTGCCTGAATCGCCGCGCTGGTACGAGATCCGCAATAACAACGCCGCCGCCGATGCAACGCTGTCGTCGATTGAGCAAAAGGTGATGCAAGAGCATCACCTGGAGTCGCTGCCAGAGCCGCAAGAGGTCGTAGTTGAGCCACAAAAGCAGACGACAATTGCCGAAATCTTTAGTGGCATCTATGCCAGACGCACAACGATGCTCTGGATCTTCCAGATTCTACAGACCGTTGGCTACTATGGCTTTGGTTCGCTGGCCCCGGTTGTGCTGGTCGCGAAGGGCTTTAGCGTTGTCACCTCTCTCAACTACGCGGCGCTCTCGTTTCTGGGCTATCCATTAGGCTCGTTGCTTTCAATCCCTCTGGTAGAGCGATTCGAGCGCAAGTGGTTGATTGTCGGCTCGGCCATTTTAATCGCGCTCTTTGGCCTGAGCTTTGGCTTCGCAACGTCTGTGCCGCTGATTATCGCATCCGGTTTCCTCTTAACCACCGTCAGCAACGTTTTCTCGAACTCGTTTCATATCTATCAGGCCGAGATCTTTCCAACGCGTATGCGGGGAACCGCCGTTGGAATTGCTTATAGCCTGAGCCGCGTGACCAGCGCCATTCTTCCGTTCGTGGCCTTACCGGTGCTGAAGTCATCTGGACCCGTCGCGGTTTTTGCCGGAACCGCCGTCATTCTAGCCATTCTGTGCGTAGATGTGGCCTGGCTGGGACCGAAGAGTACAGGTCGCGTTCTGGAGAATATTTCTCATTGATTTCACCTTTGACAGCCACCGCTCTCTGGAAAGCGAGCTTGCCTGCCACTTTGCTCCTACGTAGAACTATGTTATGCTCATATGCATGGGTAAGAAAAGTTGGTTTCATCTGGTACGCGACTATACTGAGCGGTTGGTTGCGATTCGCAGCGTCAGTCCTGGTCAGGGCGAGATTCAGGTGGCTCAGGAGGTGCTGGATCTGCTCCATGCTGACGGATTGAGTGACATCTATACGGCGTCGGGCCTTGATTTGATAGAGGGCGATCCGTATAAACGGCAGAATGCATATGCATTTCTACAGGGCAAACAGCCCGCCACGCTGGTGCTGCTCGGGCATATCGATACAGTCGATACCGCCGATTATGGTCCATTAGAACGTTGGGCGCTGACCCCTGACGAGCTGGCGAAGCGGGCAGAGCGGCTGCTCTCGTCCGAGCAAGTAGCGGGCAGCGATGTGAGCGATTGGATGTTTGGGCGTGGCGCTGCTGATATGAAGAGCGGCGTTGCGGTCAACATTGCTCTTATGCGGCAACTGGCGACGCAGGCGCGAGACGAGCCGCTACCGTTCTCTGTGGTGATGCTGGCAACTCCTGATGAGGAAAATGAGTCGGCGGGCGTCCTTCAGGGAGTTCGTTTTCTGTTGCGTTTACGCGAGCGCTATGGATTGAACTATATTGGCGTGCTCAATACTGATTATGCGACGGCGCTCTATCCGGGCGATCCTCACCACTATATTTATGCTGGCACCGTGGGGAAATTATTGCCCAGCTTCCTCTGTATCGGGCGCGAATCGCATGTCGGCACACCGTTTCAGGGGTTGGACGCCAATTTAATAGCGGCTGAGCTTATTCGTGATCTCTCGATGAACGATGCGCTATGTGATGCAGCTGGAGGACTGGTCACAGCGCCACCTGTCACGCTTCACGCAACCGACCTCAAAACACATTACGATGTGCAACTGCCGTTTCTGGCCTATTTCTATCTCAACGTGTTGACGCTCACCACTGAACCTGGGGAACTGCTGGCAGCGCTCCGTCAGCGTTGTCAGACCGTGCTGGGAGAGATGTTATGGCGTATCGATGCGACTGAGCGGCGCTGGCAGCTGGCGAGTGGGCAGGAGGTTGCCGAGCAGGAACCACGCTCTGCCGCCATCCTTACCTATGCGGAATTATATGCTGAGACGGTGCAGGTGTTGGGTGAGGAGCGCGTGCTTGCTGCATTGTCCGATGAGTGGGAGCTATGGCCGGGAACGCTGGACAAACGGGAGCGCAGTCTGCATCTGGTGCGTCGGCTCTGGGCCTTGAGCGGCAGGCAAGGACCGGCAGTGGTGATATACTATTCGCCTCCGTATTATCCACATGTTGCGGCCGCTCCTGGTCTGCTGCAAGATGCCATTTCAGCGGTGATTTCAACTCATCCTGAACAGCAACTTGTACAGCGAGAGTACTTCCCACTCCTTTCGGATATGAGCTATCTGCAACTGGCAGTTGATGCTGATTTGACCGCGTTAACAAGCAATATGCCGGTCTGGGAAGATAGAGGAGCGTCACCACGTTCCGGCTCGTACAGCCTACCACTAGAGGCGATGCAGCAGTTGGACGCACCGGTTTTCAACTGGGGTGTGCATGGTCGAGGGGCGCATCAGCGCGACGAGAGCGTGCAGATGTCCTATTCTTTTGAGGCATTGCCGCAGCTTTTGTATGAAACAATAGAGCAGCTTGCTCTCTTGATAAACATAGAGTAGAGCTTCTATTCTTAATAACATTTTAATACAGAATAGAAGCTGCTCTCCGGTTCTTTTCAGGATTGACATATGCTCGTACTACTGTTATGCTATTGTGCATAGAAAGATGAGGTTAAGCAAAACCATAGTGATGAGGGTTAAGATGCAATGCAAAAGCCGCGAACATGGCGCGAATTATTGGGATCGGTCATTGCTGATGCCCAGGAGCGCCAACGGTTAGCTAAGGAATTGGGGGTCAGCATGGTGACCCTTCTCCGTTGGGTGAGCGGTGAATCGAAGCCGCGAGCGCATAATCTGCGTGGCTTGTTGGCAGCGCTGCCTCAACAACGGAGCGTGTTGCTGCCGCTGCTGGAAGAGGAGTTTGATGGTTTTCTTGTGGGAGCGAAGGAAGAGCCGTCCGTGGTCGCTGATGTGATTCCAGCAGAGTTTTATCGCCAGATTCATCATACGTTGCCCTATCTTCCCGCGATGTTACGTTTTTCCTCGCTGAGTAATTTGATTTTGCAGCAGGCGGTGGAGCAGCTTGATCCCAATCAACTGGGGATAGCGATTATTGTGACGAGCTGTATGCCGCCCTCGGTTGATCGGAAGATACGCAGTTTACGGGTGCGATCAGGAAAGGGAACATCGCCCTGGCCGCGTGACCTGGCGCAACAGGCTATTTTGCTGGGGGCGGAATCGCTGGCAGGGCATGTCGTCAGTTCCGGGCATATGGAGATGAATCAACGTTTGAGCGAGGCAGTGAATGCAGCGCCGGGCTACCAGGACGCGTGGGAGGAGAGCGCTGTTGCGGTTCCTATCATGCTCTGTGGCAAAATAGCTGGTAGTTTGCTTGTTTCCAGCACGCAGCAAGATTATTTTCATTCCATACGCTATGCACTGGTCGAGAGCTATGCCGAACTGCTGGCCCTGGCGTTCGACCCTGAAGATTTCTACGATCCACAGCTTATCGCGCTCTGGCCCGTCCCGCCTCGCGAGGTACAAATGCAGTATTTCTCTGATTTTCAACAGCGCGTAGCGCGTGTCATGTTGCAATTTAATTTAACTATTGTGCAGGCTGAGTTGCAGGTCTGGCAACAAATTGAGCAGGAACTGTTTCATTGGCATGCGGGCGGCGGCCAGCCCGGCTAGTCCGACAGTTTTTTGCTTTGATACCCTTCATAGGGATCATCCGACTGTGGTGGTCCCACACATCCTCATTTAAGAGCAACAACTTCTCCCGCCCCTGTCTTCCTCTTCTTAGATTTACATTTCTCGAAATAGCTATTGCTACCCCTGAGATTGGTTCTGTTGGTGGTATAATTGTGATGCCTGTATTGTTATAACGGCCAATTTCTATCAGGACTTTCGTTCATAAAAAAAGAGCCATTATACGGATAGGAGTGCATCTCTCCTGGGGTATTAAAACGGTGTGTGTGCATCAAAAGGAGAAATTATGTCATCACAAGGATATGTGCGCTTTCCTCATGTATTTCAAGATCGTATTGTATTTGTGGCGGAAGATGATCTCTGGCTGGTCTCGACGGCGGGAGGGCGAGCCGAGCGCCTGACGGCGGGAGTGGGCGAGGTCAGTTACCCTCGCTTTTCTCCTGATGGACAATGGCTGGCCTTTGTAGGGCGCGAGGAGGGGCCGAGTGAGGTCTATGTGATGCCTGCGACCGGGGAGCCTGCTCGTCGTCTGACCTTTGATGCGAGCGATTGTCGGGTGCTGGGCTGGTCATCGTCTGGCGATGAGGTATTTTATACCAGCGATGCCCAGCAATTTTCCCCGCGCTACTATGCCATTCGTGCCGTGTCGCTGAACGGAGGGCTGCCACGGGAACTGCCTCTGGGGCAGGCCAACGCCATTGCCTATGGGCCGCAGGGAGGGATTGTGCTGGGCCGTAATATCAGAGATATGGCCCGTTGGAAGCGCTATCGTGGAGGGACCGTCGGGCATTTGTGGTGCGATGCGAAGGGCAGCGGTACTTTTCAACGCTTATTGCAAGTGAATGGGAATGTGGCCGATCCCTGCTGGGTGGGTGATCGCATCTACTTCCTCTCCGACTATGAAGGGGTGGGCAACCTCTATTCCTGTACGCCAGCGGGCGAGGATGTGCAGCAGCATACCAACCACGAGGAGTTTTATGCCCGCAATCTGGCCAGCGATGGGCAACGCCTGGTCTATCATGCGGGAGCGGAACTCTATCTTTTTGATCCAGCAGCGGGCGAGACGCGCCACCTCCCTGTAGAGCTGCCGAGCATACGGACGCAGCGCAACCGCAAGTTTGTGTCCGCTCGACGCTACCTGGATACCTATGCCTTGCATCCCCAGGGCCATAAACTGGCGCTGACTACACGTGGCAAGGCCTTCTCGATGGGCAACTGGGAGGGGCCAGTCTTGCAGCATGGGGAGCTGGATGGGGTGCGTTATCGGTTTTTAGAGTGGTTGAACGATGGCAAGCGCTACGTCGCGGTCTGTGACGCGCCAGGACGAGAGGCGTTGATCATTTTTAACCCTGAAGAGGCTGGTGAGCCACAAATATTGAGTGAGGTTGAGTTCGGGCGTGTAGCGGGCCTGTATGTCTCTCCCACCGATGATGTCGTCGCGATTACCAATCACCGCAACGAGTTGCTGGTGGTCGATCTGGAGACAGCTACGGCGCGGGTGCTGGATCGGAGCGAAGCTGGACGGATCAGAGGGGTTTCCTGGTCGCCGGACGGACGCTGGTTGGCGTATGGCTTTGGCCTGCCTTCGCGTAAAATAGCGATCAAGCTCTGTGAGGTGGAGAGCGGCGAGACGCACCAGATCACAGAGCCGATTTTGCACGATGTGAGGCCCTCGTTCGATCCTGATGGCAAATACCTCTACTTCCTGGGCTATCGCATCTTCAAGCCCATCTATGACAACATCCAGTTTGAGCTGGGCTTCCCACGTGGTGCCAAACCCTACGCGATTATGTTGCAACGTGATACCCGCTCGCCATTTGTGCCGGAGCCAAAGTCTGCCGAGGAGAAAGAAAAGGAGAAGCAGGAGAAGGAGAAAGGGGAGGCTGAGGCGAAGAAGGAAGATGGGAGTGAGGAAGGGAAAAAGGAAGAGGGACAGGAGAACGGCGAGAAAAAGAATGGCGAGGCGAAGAAGCCGGTGGTGATTGATCTGGATGGGATCGCCGAGCGCGTGGTGCCGTTCCCTGTTGGTGAGGGGCGCTTCGTGAGCGTGCGTGGCATCAAAGGGAAGGCGCTCTATCTTTCGTTGCCGGTGGAAAGTCCGGCCAGCAGTACCCCGGGAAACAGGCCAGAACCACAGGGCATTATCGATGCCTATGATTTTGAAAATTATAAAAGTGAGCAATTGCTGACAGGGGTCAGCAGCTTTACGATCTCGCGTGATTACAAAACGCTGGCCTATCGCTCACATGAGCGGTTGCGCGTCCTGAAGGCCGGTGAGAAAGCCAAGTCAGACAATGGCGGCCACACCAAAGAGAGCGGTTGGGTCAATCTGGGGCGTGTCAAGGTGTCGGTTTCGCCGCCCTCAGAGTGGCGGCAGATGTTTGCGGAGGCGTGGCGGCTACAACGTGAGCAGTTCTGGGTGGAAAATATGTCGGGGGTTGATTGGGAGGAGATCTATAAACAATATGCGCCACTGGTGGAGCGTGTGGCATCGCGTGCGGAACTCTCCGACCTCTTCTGGGAAATACAGGGTGAACTGGGAACTTCGCACGCCTATGAAATGGGTGGGGAGTATCGCACCCGGCCCTATTATCTTCAGGGCTTTCTGGGAGTGGATTGGTCGTACAATGCCGAGCAGGATCGCTATCGCATTGCCCATCTGGTCAAGGGTGATCCCTCCGAAAACGAGACGACCTCTCCGCTGCTGTCCCCGGGGTTGAATGTGGCTGTTGGGGATGCCGTGCTTGCCATCAATGGGCAGCGCGTTGGCAGAGAGCGAACGCCGCAAGAGCTGCTGGTCAATCAGAGAGGCAACGAGGTGCAACTGACGATTGAGAAGGCGGACACGCAAGAGATCCGTACTATTGTCGTCAAAGCCGCTGGCAGCGAGTGGAATGCGCGGTATCGCGAGTGGGTGGAGCGGCAACGCCAGTATGTGCATACCACTTCTGAGGGGCGCGTGGGCTATGTGCATATTCCCGATATGGGGGTCAGGGGCTTTGGGGAATTTCACCGTAGCTATCTGACAGAGTATGACTATCCCGCGCTGCTGATCGATGTGCGCTGGAACAGCGGCGGTCACGTCTCTGGCTTGTTGCTGGAGAAGCTGGCGCGTCGCCGCATCGGCTACGACTTTCCGCGCTGGAACTTGCCCGCTCCCTATCCAAAAGAGTCGCCGCGCGGCCCGATGGTGGCGTTGACCAACGAGCAGGCAGGGTCAGATGGCGACATCTTCAGTCACGGCTTTAAGCTGCTGGGGTTGGGGCCGCTGATTGGCAAGCGCACCTGGGGAGGCGTCATCGGCATCTCGCCGCGTCATCAGCTGGTTGATGGCACCGTCACCACGCAACCGGAATACTCGTACTGGTTCAAAGACGTGGGCTGGAACGTCGAGAATTACGGCACCGATCCCGACATTGAGGTTGATGTTGCGCCGCAGGATTACGCGAACAACATCGATCCACAGCTCGATCGCGCCATCGCCGAAGCGCTCAAGATGATTGAGGAGCGACCCGCCCTGGAGCCAAGACCGGGTGAGCGGCCCTATCTGGGACGGAGCAAGAAAGAAATATAGAGAGCTATTAGGCAAGCGCCCGCTGAATCGAGCGGTAGCATTGGCGGAGATACTCCTCCAGTTGCCGCCAATCTTCCTCGCGATTCGTGGAGCGTCCGCTGGTGATGCGGTCCACGGTATCGGCGGCCAGCACGCGCAATTGGGCCGATTCGCGTACCTGTTCAGGGGTTAGATTAAAAAGTGAGCTGTGGAGATGCACCAGCGTCTCCACAAATTCGCTTTTGTCGGCGGCACCCACCAGCCGTCGATGCACCTCAAAGTAGCGCAGTTCCAGCCCCGCCACTTTTGCCGGAGAGAATGGAAGGCGCGAATAGCGCCGTGCTATACTGTAAAACTTCTCAAGATAGTGCTGGACCTTCCGCTCGTCGTGCTGTTTGGGGACCCAGGCGATGGCGGCGCGAATGGAATAGTAGGCGGCGAGCAGCGATTGGGGAAAAGGGATACGGAACTGCTCCTGGCATAGCTCGACGATCAGGCGTAGCATGGCGAACCAGCGCCGATCGTAATACGCACGCCAACCAGCCGCCTCAAAATAGGCCACCCTCTCCGGTTCAAAATGGAACGATGCTGTCATATCTCATTCTCCTTTTGTCTGTTATAGAAATAATAATCAACTGTATACCTTAATGATAGAATACCATCAAATGTCTTTCTTTTATCTACGTATTGAAGCGCTCAGCAGATCATACCGATAGTGAGATGGGAGGGTGTGTCATAGTAAGATGTAATTGCATAGATCTTGCTAATGACCATCTCGTCAAAACTGGTACAGGGTGACGTATATTGACCATTGCCTGTACTTTCGGCTGAGGTGGAGTGCGAGATATAATATATATAATCTGTAAGCGGGGAACACACATTGCGGTTGACACGTCAAAATATCGAATGTATAATCAAGCCGAACATTAAATGTGCTACCCCACTCTAGTTCCTAAGTATAGTAGCAAGGAGGCTTTATCGCCTCTTTACCAGGACGCATTTGACCTTGAGTAAACGTATTTCGGCCTCCTCTTCCGCGCTTTCCTCCTGGGTTGACCTTCTTCGCTGGAGAGTAACTCAGCAGCCGGAACAGAGAGCCTATACCTTCTTGTCTGATGGAGAAATAGAGAGGGATCGCCTGACGTATGCGGATCTGGACCTTCAGGCCCGCATGATCGGTGCTTCGCTTCAGAGGGAGATACAAAGCGGAGAACGTGCTCTGCTGGTCTATCCTTCTGGACTCGAATTTATTGCTGCATTTTTTGGCTGCTTATATAGTGGAATTATCGCCGTCCCTGTCTATCCTCCTTCTGCTGCACGATCAGACCGCACGTTAGCCAAGTTTCGCGCGATTGCCAACGACGCTCAACCGGCAGTTATTCTTACCACTTCATCTCTTGCTTCCCGCGTTGAGAGCCTGTTAGCACTATCGCCTGAGTTACAGGCTACCCCCGTCGTCGTGACAGATACATTACCGACCAACCTGGCTGAGGAATGGCAGGTTCCGACGGTAGATGCTGATACACTGGCCTTTTTCCAGTACACCTCTGGCTCGACCGGACTGCCGAAAGGCGTGATGGTCACTCATGGCAACCTCTTACATAATTCTTCGCTTGTTGAGCGCTATTGCCAGCATCCTGAAGACGCGCATGGTGTGACGTGGTTGCCGCTCTATCATGATCTGGGCCTGATCGGTGGTGTGCTTCAGCCTATCTATGCAGGCTACGGGTCCACCATTATGTCTCCTGCCTCTTTTTTACAACGTCCCATTCGCTGGTTGCAGGCCATCTCGCGCACAAAAGCAACGATCTGTGGTGCGCCAAATTTTGCCTATGATCTCTGTGTGCGCAAGGTGACGACT
>JAICIM010000249.1 GCA_025928885.1 Ktedonobacteraceae bacterium
AGCCCGATTCGTAATGCGCTCGGCATTACCAGGAGCGGCAGAGGCACGTTGGATCACCGTATCAGCATCTACTTTTCTGCCGATCTAAGCGATCTGGTGAGAGGGCGGGAGTTCGTGCTATGTCAGGTTGAGAACGCAGAGGTGCAGGGGCTGTTTATTGCGATTAACAACAAAGATCTCTGGATGTTTGGCACCTCTTATGATCCAGAGCGCGGCGAGAGGCCAGAAGATTTCTCGCCTGAGCGCTGTCGCGAGATCGTGCGCAAAGCGGTTGGTTGGCCTCGGCTTGCCGTTGAGATCAAGAGCATTCTCCCCTGGGAGGCGGCTGTTCGCGTTGCCGATCGCTTTCAAGATGGGCGCATCTTCCTGGCTGGCGATGCCGCGCACCAGATGCCCCCGACGGGAGCCTTTGGCGCAAATACTGGCATTCAGGATGCCCATAATCTGGCCTGGAAGCTGGCGGCGGTCTATCATGGACAGACCGCGCCCATCTTGCTCACAAGCTACGACGAAGAGCGACGCCCGGTAGCACGCTTCGCGACTGAGCAGGCAGGTTTACGTTCCGCCGCTACCTCGTTTGGTCTCGGTGACGCAAACAATACTGGCATAGTGAATAACCTCGTCGTTATTACGGGATATCAATACACATCCGGGGCGATCATCGCGGAAGATCACGAGCCGTTGCCGCTCGATCATCTGGAGTTGGCTGGTCATCCGGGTCGCCGCGCCCCTCATGTCTGGCTCGAACAGCAGGACAGACGCATCTCGACGCTGGATCTGTTTGGGTCGCGGTTTGTCTTGCTGGCAGGAGAGCAGGGCCAGGAATGGCGCGAAGCTGCTCAAACGCTGGCTGCCCGGCAAGATATCAATCTCGATGCCTATTGTGTCGGCCCAGCTGGTGATCTCAGAGATCAGCATCATCGTTGGAGCGAGGCGTATGGCGTGACGAGCGCTGGTGCAGTACTGGTGCGCCCGGATGGTTTTGTGTGCTGGCGCATGCAGGGGGCGAAAGAGTCGCCAGAGCAAACGCTTGCAGCCGTTTTAGAGCGACTTCTGCATTAAAAACATCCCTTCTATGATGCATTCCCCGTAGCGACAACCCTTGCGGTTGTCGCGTTTTCATCTATAATTGCATCTATTACCGCGACAACCGCAAGGGTTGTCGCTACGAGCTACCTGTCAGCGTATCTTTCTTGCCAGGGACCAGCTTTTCGCGTAATTGTAGCGTCCAATCGATCTCCGCCTGCCACTGCTCTGCTCGATGCTGCATGATATTGAGCGCCAGTTCTCTATGAGCAGGGTTAGTACCTTTGTTGTCGGCAAGCTCGTGAACAAGATTGGCGGCCTCTGTTTTGTTATGCAGGATGCACGCCTGACAGTAGTTGATGTAGTGGTTGAGCAGATGCAGGCACTCTCTGTATGGCAAAAGATCCAGGGAAGAGACCTTTTGATGAAAGACTCGCTGATAATCACCGATATTCGATGACGTATCCATCATCAACTTGTTGAAACGCCTCCGTCCTTCTTCGGTAATCATAAATGTGCGTGTATTTCTCTCCGTTTGTGTCGAATCAGCCTCATCTCCCGCACGCATAATCAACCCGCTCTGCTCTAAACGGGTCAACAGTGGATAGAGTGTTCCATTGCTGACCTTTGCCCAGGGGCCGATTTTATCATTCGTGATTTTCGCAATGAGATAACCATGCATGGGAAAACGCATCAAAAGCGCAAGAATAATTAGTTCGTACATTCTAAACCTGATAATGGCTTTACAAATAAAAGAAAAATTAGACGCTGTTGATAGGTCGTATAGACCTATTATAGAGGCGTAAAGATGTATCGTCAAGGGAGGTCGTCAGCGGATTTTTATAGAAGGAAAGATGTATTTATGTGTCAACAAGGAGAAGATGACAGGGGATGTCAGTAAATATCTGTTATACTACTTTTGAAAGAAAAATTAGTAAATATGTTCTTGTACAAGGAGGTGTTCATGGCTTCTGTTCCCGCGATCTCTATTCAGAAGCTACGCAAGGTATATACCGTCAATGAGCGCGAGGCCGGTGTGTTGGCAGCTGTGCGCAGTCTGGTGCGCAGGCGCACGCGCGATGTGGTGGCGGTTTCTGATCTCACGTTTGAGGTGGAGGCGGGCGAGATGGTTGGTTTCCTGGGGCCAAACGGTGCCGGCAAAACTACAACATTAAAAATGCTGGCCGGGCTGCTTCATCCAACCTCCGGCGAGGCGACCGTACTGGGGCATACTCCCTGGAAGCGCGAAAAAGACCTGCTGCGCCAGATTACGATGGTGATGGGCCAGCGTAACCAGCTTGTCTGGGATATCCCCACGGTTGATTCGTTTGAGTTAAATCGCGCTATTTATTGCATTGCTCCTTCCGCATACCGCAAAATTCTGGACGAGTTAATAGATCTGCTCGATCTGGCTCCTCTGCTCCAGAAACCGGTGCGTATGCTCTCGTTGGGAGAGCGCATGAAGTGCGAGATTGCGGCGGCGCTGCTGCATAGGCCGCAGATCCTCTTCCTCGACGAGCCAACGATCGGGTTGGATGTGGTGATGCAGCGCCGTATTCGCAGCTTTATCGGTGAGTACAACCGTCGTTTCGGGGCGAGCGTGTTGCTGACGAGCCACTATATGGCCGATGTGGAGGCGCTCTGTAAGCGCGTGGTTATCATTCATCATGGTACACTGCTCTTCGATGGTGATCTCTCGACGCTAATAGAGCGTTTCTCGCCCTATAAAACCATCGTCGTCAGCCTGGAAACAATCGATGATGGGCTGGCCCTGGAAAGCTATGGCAAAGTGATAGAGCGGGAGATGGAGGAAGGGCGAGTCGTTTTACAGGTGCCGAAGGATCAGACGGCAAGCGTGACGAGCCGTTTGCTCGCAGAATTGCCGATCCGCGATTTTACGATCGAAGATCCATCCATCGATGCAATCATTGAGCAGGTGTTTGAGCAGGAGGCGGTATGCGAGACCTTCTAGAGCTGTATCGCGCCTTCTTGAGTATCAGTATCGCATCGCAGTTGCAATATCGCGTCGCGGCAACAATCTGGTTGATCCAGGTCGCGCTCAGTCCGTTGATCTCTATCGCCGTCTGGTCGGCAGTGGCTCAGAATCAGGGAGGGTTGGTCAATGGCTACACCACTTCGTCGTTTGCCGCCTACTTTATTGCTGCGATGCTGGTAAATTACATAACGCACACCTGGTTTTTTTGGGAATTTGAGTGGCGCATTCGTAAAGGCATGTTCTCATCGTCGCTGCTCAAGCCAGTGCATCCTGTGCATGGCGACGTGGCGGGTAATCTAGCATACAAGATAGTGATGCTGTTCGTCATCGTGCCGGTAACGCTGCTGCTGGTTGTGCTATTTCATCCGGTCTTTCATCTCAACTGGTGGCATGTCCCGCTGCTGCTGGTGGCGCTGATCCAGGCGTATATCGTGCGCTTCTCGATCGAGTGGACCCTGGCAATGGTGGCCTTCTGGACAACTCGTGTGGGAGTTCTCAACCAGCTCTATGTGGCGCTGCTGCTCTTTCTTTCGGGACAACTGGTGCCGCTGACATTTTTCCCGGCTTCAGTACAGACGGTGGCAAGCGTGTTGCCGTTCCGCTCGATGGTGGCGTTTCCTGTGGAACTGGCTCTAGGTATGCTGTCCTTGAACGATATGCTGAGCGGATTAGCTGTGCAGAGCATATGGGCCGTCCTGGGCGGGCTGCTGCTCGTCGTTGTCTGGCGTATTGGGATACGTCGTTATTCAGCCGTAGGAGCGTAGTGTGATGGGTTTGATGCAACTCTTCCGTTTACTCGGCACCTTCTTTCGGATTGGCATTTTAAATGAGACGGTCTATCGTGCCAATTTCTTTATGCAAATCTTGCAGGCGCTTATCAGTCTAGGAAGCGCGTTGATCCTGTTGCAGACGATCTTTAGCTACACTACCACACTGGATGGATGGAATGCGACAGAGCTGCTGGCACTGGTGGGCGTCTACTTTCTGATGGGTGGTGTGATGAATTGTGTCTTGCAGCCCAGCATGAACCGTTTTATGGGCGATGTGCGCGACGGCACGTTGGATTACACCCTGCTCAAGCCAGCGGATGCACAAATCCTGGTCAGCGTGCGCGAGGTTGAGATCTGGCGTCTGGTTGATGTGGCCCTGGGCATTGTGGTCATCATGGTGGCGCTCTTTGAGGGCGGCGTCAAGCTTAATCTCTGGGATGTGGTCAGCTTTCTGGTGGCGCTGGTGGCTGGCGGCATGATCATCTATAGCTTTATCCTGATTCTCTCCACGCTGGTATTCTGGTACAACAAAATCGAGAATATCCTGGTTATCTTTCAAAGCATGTACGAGGCTGGGCGCTGGCCCGTGACGATCTATCCCGGCTGGTTGCGTATGACGCTGACATTTCTTGTGCCAATCGCCTTTGCCATCACCGTTCCTGCGCAGGCATTAACGGGAAGGCTGGTATGGCCGATCTTGTTGGGAGCAATCGCGCTGGCCCTGACGCTGGTAGCTGTCTCACGTCTGTTCTGGCGCTTTGGGATTCGTCATTATACCGGTGCTTCCGCTTGAAGAGACATAGTTGAGTAGGAAACTAATTCAATCCTCAGAAGCATCGATCCCATGTGCTAACAGATCGAGACCAGCCGTAACCATAGCGGAGAGACTGGCATGAATCTCCTCGGAAGATTCGCCTTTTAATCGCCGCCTCGCGTACTCCGCAAAGATCCTCGCATAAAGGGTCAGGATCAGGTGCGCAACGAGGCGAGGCACGATATCATCCGATTCTGTACCCATGTCTTCGGCAAGGGCATGGGCCAGATCCTTTTCGATAGACTCAGTTATTTGCCGACCCCGAGCTTGCAAGGTAGGGCTTTCCCGAATCACCCGGAAGACCTCCTGCCGCGTAGAATCTTGCTCTGGGGACGGCATCGCTTTCATAGGTTCGAGACTGCCGAGCAGCAATTGGCGCAGAAAGGTGAGCAATGATTCGCCTTTCTCACGCTGACGAACGATCCCGGCCAGGGAAGCCTCCATAGGTTGATTGAGTCCAAAAAAGAGGTCCTCTTTCGTTGGAAAATAATTATAGACGGTATTTACCGACACGTCAGCCACATCAGCCACTTCCGTCACTGTCACCTGCTCAAAGCCACGCTCAATAAAGAGTTCTAAAGCAACTCTTGCGATCTTCTCCCGTGTCTGCTGCTTTTTTCGTTCACGTCGTCCTGGTGTCTGTGTCATAAACGCATTGTAGCTCTTTTTGCAATGGACTGCAAGATTGGGGTTGACTTTCTTTCTGCATAGCATTTATAATTGCATTGACTTAAAAAATTAAGTGGATGTAAAAATATATGGAATGCAGAAAGGAAGAACAATAATGGCAGATGTCTCTATTCCGGTTTTGATTGTTGGTGCCGGACCAACTGGCCTCTCGACCGCGCTCTTTCTGGGGCAACAACAGATCCCGTATATACTCATTGAACGACATCCAGGCACAGCGATCCATCCCCGACCGATTGGTCTGGGAGCGCGGACGATGGAGGTATTTCGGGCTATAGGGCTGGAAGAGAGAGTCAGGAAAGCCGCCGAGCCGCTTAGCAGGAGTCGGGGTGAAATTTTTGTCGAGACCCTTGCCTCCGCCAACATGGCACAGGTCAAACGCCTGAACCTGGATGGGAAAGATCTTGAGACGTTCGACCAGATGAAAGAAGCAGAGAAGGCTATCAGTCCTGCCCCAGGCTGTCTGTGTAATCAGGCTGCTCTGGAACCCGTGTTGTTTGAGGCGGCGCGGGAACGAGGGGGAGATCTGCGCCTTCAGACCGAATTGCAGTCTTTTGAGCAAGATGAGACGGGGGTGACGGCTCTCGTTGTGGATCGCAAGACGGGAGTGCAGCAGCGTATTCGTGCTGGCTATCTGGTTGCCGCAGATGGGGCTAATAGCCTTGTACTGCGCACTCTGGCAATCCCGACGAAAAGCTTTACGTTGTCAAAGATGCATATCCTCGCGATTGACTTTCGTGCAGACCTGAGCGAGCTGGTACGAGGCCACGAGTTTATACTCTGTACGATAGAGACCCCTGAAGCTCGGGGCCTGCTCATGACAGTCAATAATAGTGATCGCTGGCTTTTTCAGATGCCCGGGTATCTCGAAAATGGAGTGTTGAAGGTCCCATCTGTCAAACGCTGCCAGGAGCTGGTGCGCAAGGCTATCGGGATACCGGACCTCGCGGTAGAAATCATGGGTATTCTCCCCTGGGAGCCGCAGGAGAGACTGGCTGAGCGCTACCAGGTTGGGCGAGTTTTCCTGGCCGGCGACGCGGCTCATATCATCCTGCCCACAGGTGGCGTAGGTGCGAATCTGGGCATCCAGGATGGACAGAACCTTGCCTGGAAGCTGGCCGCCGTTCTCCAGGGGTACGCTGATTCCACCTTGCTCTCGACCTACGAGACGGAAAGGCGTCACGTGGCTGGTTTTGCTGCTGAGCAGGAAGAGATCACCGACCGAGAAAAAACGACGGATAACGAACTACAGGCTCGCTTCGGATTCTACGCTTCGTCGGCTGTACTCTCAGATGAAGAGGGAAGCACACCAGACTATACGGAGCTGAAAGGGCAGCCCGGTTCACGTGTGCCTCATCTGTGGGTAGAGTATCAGGGCCGGTGCATCTCAATCCTTGATATTACTGGTCATCATTTCGTCCTGCTGACAGACACAGAAGGGAGAAGCTGGCAACAGGCTGCGCAGGAATGTGCAGCTCATTTTGGCATCGAACTGCCCGTTTATAGCGTTGGTTCTGAAGGAGAGCTTTTAGCAAGCAAGGAGAGCTGGCAACAGGCGACCAGCCTGCCTGCTCATGGCATGCTCCTGGTTCGGCCTGACGGCTTTGTGGCGGCTCGTGTGATAGCCCCTGATGAGCATAGGGGTCGGCAGCTTATGGGGATACTCTCGGCGTTGCATGTGTGTTCGCGATTTCCGTCCCCGTAGCGACAAAATCCCTTGTGGTTGTTACGATCAATACGTGTAATATAAAAGAATAGCGACAACCGCGAGGGATTGTCGCTACGTTCATGTTCTAGAGAGGCGCAATTACCCCAGATTTTTGAAGTAATCGACGGTGATTTTGACGCCTTCGGCGAAAGTGACGGAGGGTTTCCAGCCCAGGAGGCGCTCTGCCTTGCTGCTGTTAAAGTAGGAGAGATAGATATCGCCCGGTCGTTTCGGCGCACGCGTAATCTCTGGTTCGTAGCCGGTGAGGTTTGCCAGTACCTGATAGATCTCGGTGACGGATGTTGGAGCGCCGCTGCCGATGCAGAAGATATCGTTATCGCCGCGACTGAGGGCCAGCACATTCGCGCGGGCAACATCCTCAACAAACACATAATCTTTGCGTTGCTCGCCGTCCCAGTCGATACGCAGCTGCTGATGGGTCAGGAAGCGTTTGGCGAAGATAGCGATAACGCCCGCTTCTCCGTTGGGATCTTGCCGTGGACCATAGACGTTGCCATAGCGCAGCGCCGTGTAGTTGAGTCCCTGTGACTCCTGCCAGTAGCGCAGATAGTGTTCCGCAACCATCTTGGTGATGCCGTAGGGCGACTCAGGACGCTGAGGGGTATCCTCATCGATTGGGAGGCGCGTGGGAGTGCCGTAGGTTGCGCCAGAGGAGGCAAAAACAACCTTTTTGACGCCAACGCGTGTGCTGTTGGTCAGCACATTGAGCAGTCCGATGACGTTGACGCGGGCATCGAGTTGAGGGTTTTTGGTGGAGACTGCGACACTGTGCTGTGCTGCCTGATGGCTCACCGCGTCCGGGCGTACTTCGTCAAAGACGCGGGCCAGCGCGGCCTCGTCGGTAATATCGGCACGGTAGAAACGTGCTTTGGAGTTCAGATTGGACTCTTTGCCGCCGCCCTCTGCCCAGAGGCTATCAACGACCGCGACCTCATGCCCCTCTGCGATCAGTTGATCGACAATATGCGATCCGATGAAGCCTGCTCCACCGGTAACTAGAACCTTCATAGCGAAAACGAACCTTTCCTGATTGGATGGTAGCCAGTTTTTCAGGCTAATAGTAGCACTGGAGAACCAGCGCTACCGTATATATCTTTTACTATACGCCATTATAACCAGGAATGATAGTACCCTTCAAACGAATTGTTCTAGTGCAGTTTGAAGCTCATGCTGTGGGGCCAGAACCGGGAAGATGTGCAGCCCTGTCTCCTGTCGCAGCCGATCTAAGATATGACGATCACCGGGATGCGCGATCGCCACTGTTAAGGTGTCGCGCTCGCGCCCAAGAGGAAAACAGCCCAGTTCCTGAGCCAGTTGTGGACTGATAAGCTGCCGTAATTTGAGCGGAAGTTTGCGTGGCAACAGCGAAAGATAGGGCATACCTGCTTCCTGGGCTAGAAGCGGTAACTCAAAGGCATCGGGCGATTCGCGAACGACCTTCTGTGTACGCCTGTCCTGTCGTGCAGCATATTTGTGAACAGGCTTTTCAGGAGCAAAAAAGTTCTGCTGAGGCTCGTGGGCGGCGGCAATACAATCAAGGGCCTGTTCATGAGGGGAGGGATAGGCGCTATGGCCGATCGTCATGCTATAGGGGCGCAGAATGTCTCCATCAGCCGCGTTATGGACGCGCCAGAGGAGAGCGTCCCAGAGTCGCTCCTGAACGATAGCTCCACCAGCCAGGTTGGCCCCGAGCAAAATAAAATAGAAAGAGTTGTTCATGAGCAAAACAGTGTCTGTCTTGCGCACCAGAGAGCGCAAATGCTCAAGGAAATACCGTTTGCTCAGGTCGATACGTTCTTGACGATAAAGATCTTCCTCAAAACTGAGGGAGATAGAGACCAGAGCAAACTGTGTGATCGTGGACTGAGCAACTGCTTCTAGCGTTGCCGCAATGTCGTGTATTGTATCGACAGTGTTATATGTATGGGTATCTGCTGGATACCTCGGTGTAGCGGCCAGCGTGCGCATCGTGCTGCTCCTTAAAGGCTTGAGTGATGTAAGCTGGTGATTCATAGTTCACTCTGCGCGGGGTAGACACCTTCTCCGCGTAGAGGCGATGTAGCCATTTCCATAATAGAAACAAGCTTACCCTAAAAATACTGAGAGCAGGGCGAAAAGATGGTTGCGTTCCTGTTAAGAGTTTTCATTTGCGGTTGAGATCCAGTTTTTGTTCAGGTGTAACGTGCAAGGTGATCTCATAAAAGTGAATAAATAAATGCGAGAATATTTAGAGATGTCGTCATTGTGCGACTGTATCACGCC
>JAICIM010000296.1 GCA_025928885.1 Ktedonobacteraceae bacterium
ATACACACCCAATCCGGCCGGTCCCGCCGCCTTCTTCCCCCTCCCCGCCCACGCACCCCCCCCCCCCCCCGCGGCTACGACACACATTCCAGGATTTGTTTGTAAAAACTCATTAATAACCAGAAGAGAGGTTCGGAGCGATTATTGCACGCGTATCACGATTGCGCTGACGTTGCCCTGACCACCGAGGTGGTTGGCTGCATCGACGAGTATACGAGCGATAGTTTGCGGATCACCACCACGTGCCAGGATCGCTTCCTGCTGCTCGTCGCGCACCATATGCCAGAGACCATCAGTACATAACAGGATATAGTCTCCTGGTTCAACCTCGCACTGGAAAAGATCCACCGTGACACGGTAGCTGTGTCCCAGGTAGCGATAGTGCTGGTCTCGCTTGGCGCTGTCGTAGAGTTCGTCGGGATGGAGCAGATTCGCCTCGACCAGATTTGCCGCCAGCGTGTGATCGCGCGTGAGGCAGCGCAACCCCTGCCCTGATCTGAAATGATATGCTCTGCTATCGCCAACGCTGGCAACGTAGAGGTGGTTTCTATACATCAACGCTGTCGTTAATGTGCTGCCCATTGTGGCGTCGTAGTCAGCGTTGCAGTGGTAGATAACCTGATTGGCCTGACGCACGCCATCGCGCAACCATTGCTCTAGCACGGCCTCTGTCGGCGGAGGTGTGCGGAGCGAACTGCTGACAGGGCCACCTAAGAGGCGCTGCCGACCAGGGGTGGCGTTGCCCGGCGTTTGCAGCGAATGTGAGCGTTGACTGCCAGATAGCAGGGGAACTACCACGTCGGCGACCGTTTCGACCGCGAGACGGCTGGCCTCGTGTCCGCCCGCCACTTTTCCCTGTGGACCAAGCAGGCCGTCAGCAACGGCAAAAAGGGCGAAGGGACGCGGTGGTGGTTGAAGATTGATGCAAAGCCCCTGCACAATCAGCAACATATCTTCATTGTTGATGGCCTGGCGACCGGGATCACTGACATAGCCAATCTGCCCGATATCGCCAATGACCGGCGCCGTCTCGTCAAGGCCGTGGCCGCAGTGGCGACAGAAGCGCGAACTGCTGCGATTCTCGCGCCCACATTGCGTGCATGGGTTCTCCGGGATCATTGTTCGCACGATGATGTTAGCGCTGCTGGTGGCGACGCGCGTACTGGCTATGGTAGGAGCAGAGTAGATTGATTCCGTTTTTAAGGCGTTTTCGAGCGCCTCGGCGAAGGCACTGGCTGTTTCAAAGCGATTTTCCGGTTCGATATCCATTGCGCACATGACAACCGGGTCTATAGCAGTTGGTAACGCATGATTGAGGGCGCTGGGCATCGGCAGTTCGGCGGCGTGGCTGCGGATCACTGCCTGGAAGGGGAGCAGCCCGGTTAGCATTTGATAGACCACCACTCCCATTGCATAGATGTCGCTGGATGGTTTGGCGTTGCCCTGCTCTTGCTCGGGGGCAATGTAGTGTTCCGTGCCGAGCGACCAGCCGCGCTGTGTCAGTGCCTTTTCCTGTTGCATCGCCCGCGCAATGCCAAAATCGGCCAGCACCAGCCTGCCATCGTCCTGATGGATGAGCAGGTTTGAGGGCTTGATATCGCGATGGACGATCTGTTGGGGATGAGCATGAACGGCATCGATGGCGGTTGCCATATCTTTGACGTAGCTCAGCGCTTGCAGCGTGGGCAACGGATGCTCTGCCTTGAGCAGCTCTTTTAGCGTTCCACCCGTTACGAGCGGCATTTCGATATAGAGCAGATTGCCGTCCTGACCAAAGTTGAGTACCGGCACGATGTTTGGGTGGCGCAACTGGTGGGCGTAGCGTGCCTCGCGTCGAAAGCGCTCCACCGCTATCTCGGTATCCATAATGCTGTGGACGAGGGCCAGCACCTTCAACGCGACCTGTTTCATTTCAAAGGTATCGCTGACTCGATAAACGGCACCCATGCCTCCCATCCCGATCAAGGTTTCTATGCGGTATCGTCCCGCAACTACGGCCTCTGGCAACAGGCACTGGCAAAAGGGATTGGTGCATTGTGTCGTTCCAGATGGATAGTCCAGTTGACAACGAGGATTAGGACAGCGTGGCATGGCATCTCTCTCTATGTGCAGATAAATATGTCCCATTTGCTTTTACTGTTAGGACTTGCGCTACAGTGTATGGCAATATGGAACATTTTGTCAATATCGCATAGCTCTTCACCTGCTCCCCCGATCGTGTGATGGTGAAGATTGTTTTCTATCTTCTATACGTTTTCATGGCTGTTTTGTTGTGGTGCATTTTATCGGAAATAGTTGATGTATCGGGAACAGATGGAGTGAATATTTTGCACGTATCACAGAGTTGTTACATCTCTTTGCTAGATGTATAATTTGACGTGGTTGTGGAAAGGGTTTCGTTCGCATCCTTCCGTCCCAGCTTGCAATGATAGAAGTAATTAAAGGATAAGCAAGATATCATGCTACAAACGCTACCTCTGGTTCTCTACATATTGATGGTGGAGGTCTCGATTGGCTCTATGAGCGTCCTGGTCTTTCTCGACTGGCGTAATGAGGTCAAGCGCGGTTTCCTCGTCTCCTATGCCTTCATTTATTTGTTCCTGACGGGTTTGACCTATCTGTTCCAGCAGAATTTTGCCACACAGAGCCTGCTCGATTCGTTCGCGCCGCTGGATAAAACCTGGACCGGCGCACAATCGCTGCCCCTTTTGCTCTTTTTCCTGCTCATGATCCCTTATACCATCTTCCTGTTGCTCGACAAAAGCGCGGGCATTGATGGGAAGGTCGAGCGCGAGAAAGCGGCGGCGCAGGGCGAGGCGGTTGCACGCGTTTCGGTGGTGCGGCTCTTGCGCCTGATCAGCGGCATTGCCACTGTTGTCGCCGGGCTGGCCACCCTGTTTGTGCTGGCGATGATCTTCCGTCCGCTGGCCTCAACCATCTTCGGAGGCGTCTTTACCGTTGCCAGCTTCTTTGCCGCCGCGTTTGCTCTTGGCGGTGTAATGACCGCGATGTGGCTCGGACACTGGTATCTGGTCACGCCTGCTCTCTCAGAGAGACCGCTCCTGTTTGCCACGACAATTGTGCTGGTGGCCGTCTTTGCTCAGCTTATCTTTTCCTTCCTGATCGGCCCTGGCACCTCGTTTGTGAATCAGCCTGCCACATCAGGTTCGGTAGCAACGGCGGCAACTCCAACCATTACAGCCACTACTACAACACAGCAGGGGGCGCAGGTGAAGCCGAAAGGTGCGCCGGTGGTGACGCCGCTGAGTACATATACAATTGGCTGGATACGTATCCTGGTGAGCTTTGTGATGCCCCTGGTGCTGGGTGGATTGGCCTGGAAGCTGGTGCGCGATCGCTCCTTCCAATCGGCAACGGGCATGCTCTACCTCGTGGTGGTCTGTTCACTTGCTGGCGAGGCGATGGCGCGTGGCCTCTTCTTGATGGGACATTGAGTGCGGCAATAGCTTTATCTCCTCGTTTCCAGGGTGTTATACTTATATACATCACCTTAGAAACGAGGAGATTTTATGGAAAAATGCCTGACCTGCCTGAACCTCAGTGGCGAACGTCGTATCTCCCCCGGACCATATATCTACCAGGGAACCCATTGGGTTGTTGATCATGCCTATCCCACAACCCACCTCGGTTGGTTGGTGATTTTGCCCAAACGGCATATCGAGGCTTTGCATGAGCTGACGCGTGAAGAGTTTCAAGAGTTGGCGGAGATTGAGTACCGATTGGTGCAGGTGATGCACACCGATAGAGCTGTGCTGAAAGAGTACATGATGTGTTTTGCCGAGGGCCAGGGATTTGCCCACGTTCATATTCATGTCGTCCCCAGGCCGGTTGATCTCCCGGTCGAAATCAAAGGCCCGCGCGTTTTTGCCCTGCTTGCTGTAGATGCCGAACATGCCATCCCCGCGCAAGAGATTACGACGTTTTGTGAAGAGTTTACCCGTAAACTGCAGGCGCTGCCTGAGTGAGAAGTCTGGTTGGCTCGTGGGGCGTTTTGGACAACTCGATCCCACAAACCAACCAGCATAACGGTTTATTGTGTGCTACAACGTCATTTCTTTTGGGCCGCGCGTGCCTTCTCGCGTTCTTTGAGGTCGCGCCGCAAGATCTTGCCCGAAGCTGTTTTGGGAATCGTGTCGATGAACTCTATGAGATGCACGCGTTTGTAGCCCGCCAGTTTCCCATTGGCAAAGCCGATGATCTCTTCCGGGGTAGCGCTCTGTCCTTTGCGCAGTACGACCAGACCCTTGATCAGTTCGCCAGCTTCGTCGTTGGGAACGCCGATGACCGCTGAATCCAGTACCGCCGGATGCTCCATCAGCAGCGATTCTATCTCTGCCGGGGCCACGCCGAAGCCCTTGTATTTAATCATCTCCTTTTTGCGATCCACGATATAGGTGTAGCCGTCGGCATCAATATGCCCGATATCGCCGGTGTAGAGCCAGCCATCGCGGAGGGCGCGTGCGGTCTCTTCCGGCGCTTTCCAGTAGCCCGCCATGATCTGAGGGCCGCGAATGATGAGTTCGCCATCTTCGCCGAGCGGGAGTTCGCGTTCACCCGTCTCGATATCGACAATTTTCTGTTCTGTGTTATGTGTCGGCATGCCAACGCTGTCTAGCCGTACGAGACCTGGATCGCCGGGTTGCGAATGCGTGAGGGGTGAGGCTTCGGTCATGCCGTAGCCCTGCACCACCTGTATCCCGGTCTTCTCTTGCAGGTGACGCGCCGGATCGAGCGGCATGGGGGCTGCACCGGAGAAAATGTACTTGAGCGACTTCGGCTTGCTCAGATCGACCGGGGCATTGGCAAGCGCCAGGATGATAGGAGGTACGGCGAAGTAGTACGTCACCTTATGCTTCTCACATAGCTCCAGCGACTGCAAGAGGTCGAAGCGCTCCATTAAAACCTGTGTGCCGCCGCAGGCCAGGAAACTGCCCGTGAGCATGACGCCGTAGATGTGATAGAACGGGAGGAAGAGCAGGGCGACATCGGTGATATCGCTGCGCACTGCGGTCGTAAATTGAATGTTGTTGGAGGTGAGGTTGCGGTGGGTGAGCATCGTCCCCTTTGGTAAGCCGGTGGTGCCGGACGAGTAGGGGAGCGCTAACAGGTCGTCGCCGCTGATCTCGGCGTGTTTCTGATATTTGGGAGATGAGCTACGAATCAGCGTGGCCAGTGGAATCGCGTCTGGTAGTCCCTCCGGTGCCTGATCGCCGGTGACCAGGATATGTTTCAGATGGGGGAAGGATTTCTGGCTCAGGACCAGCTTGAGAATGGGGACCAGTTCGCGCTGAATCAAAATAGCGCTTGCTTCGGAGTTTTCAAGTTGATAGGTCACTTCTCGCTCTTTATAGGCCGGGTTCATTGGGCTGACGACCGCGCCTATCGAGCCTGCCGCGATAAATGTGAGCGTGTATTCTGGTCGATTGGTGGTAAACAGGCAAATGCGCTCGCCTTTGCGGATACCCAGTTCGTGGAGGCCGTTGGCGATGCTATTGATCATCGCGATCACTTCACGATAGGTTAGAATGAGGTTGTGGTAAATAATGGCCGGGCGATCGGGTGTATGCTCGGCAGCCATCCGTACAAGATGATCATAGGGAACATCGGGAAATTCAATAGGCGGACGGAAGAGTTCGGGAGCAACCATTTTCTCTGTCATGACCGGCGTCCTTTCTGCCTCAACTCGACTGTGAGTTACTCAGAAGTTCATGTGGAGTGGTAGTTATGCTAGATCGGCATTGCTAGCAACGCTGTTGCTTTCTGTAATGTAGCATACGTCAGTTGTGGTTGAAGGTCAAGCAAAGAGAATATATTGAGTATCTCGCGCCAGTGCTGCTGAAGCTTATGATACAATTTCTTGAGAAGACTGGCATCGGTTCGAGACTATACATGAAGAGGTGAACATGAGCAATGAAGCTGCCGGCCTGCTCTGGCCTGCCGGGAATATGCTGCCCGTATTTCAAGCGCCGCAACATCTGGATATTTATGATATTCGTGGTGCCTCACTGGATATTCAGCTTGCCGCTACGACGCTGGCTGGTGTGCTCAATCGGCCTCAACCGCGCGTGTATTTGATTACAGGCGATGATGATCTCTTCTGGCTGAAACAGGTATTGCACTCGCTCCCCCAGACGACTGCTCCCCGGCGCGGGAATGATGCCCTTGCAGCAATGCTCACCACGTATCGTCAATCTATTCAAGGGTTGATTATTTATGATCCCGCATTGATGGATACGGTGAATGTGGCGACCACGCTTGCAGGACAGCGCGATGCGATGGTGGTTGCGCCTGAGCAGGTGCAGGAACTGGAAAATGTTTATGAACTGTCGGTGCTGGTTGATCTACGCACCTATCACTGGCGCAGCCGTGTGCAGGCTTATCGCTGGGCGCAAGAGAACCTGCTGGCCGATGCTTCCTCTCATCTGGTTGCAGGGATAGCTCCCAATACGATGACCGGCTTACGCTCTTTCCTGGTTGCCACGCGCACATTTGTCTACTGGCTCGATTCCCGCAACTATCTGCCAGCGCGGGGCGAGGGCCTCTCAGAACGCCGGCTGATGCAGCACGTATTCGGCGCTTTTGCCCCTGGTAGCCTGCATCTTGGCTGGTTTATCGATGAGAGTAGCGGCGTCTATCTGACCTCGCGGGCGGCGATTGGTGTGCTGGCCTCCGACTACTGCACAAACCTTGAGGTGTTGAACGCCGTGCGGCCTGAATCTATTCCTACGGCTCAGCAAACCACGTCAGTTGACGTTCCCACCGCAACGAAGAAGGTCTATCTCTCATTTACGATCAGCGATGGCGATAACCTCCAGTATTGTCAGCATCGCATGTTGCGCTTATGGCATGATTCGGTGCGCGGTTCCCTGCCGATTGGCTGGACCATTGCTCCGGCTTTGCTGGAGGCAGCTCCGGCGCTTGCCGCCTATTATTTGAGCACAACCACGTCCAATGATGAGTTAATTGCTGGTCCCAGCGGAGCCTCGTATATCTTTCCGGCCCACTGGCCCGCCGACCACCTTTCGCCGTTTCTGCAAAAGACGGGTCAGTTAATGCAGACGATGGGTTTGCAGACGCTGGCGGTACTTGATAGCGGTCTGTTACAGGCTTCCGGCTTGCCTCTCCTCTCGCGTATTCGCATGACCGGGATGTCTTTTACCAGCAGGCCGCGCCAGCACCGCCTGACACAAGAACTGGCGCAGTTTGGTGTGAATGGGCTGCTCAGCGGCGCAGGTGTGGTGAACGCGAGTTGGAAAAAGGTTGGCGACGTGCCGCTCTATCGCAATCTTGGTCTGGCCAATAGTGCCACAACTGCTGTGAGGCTGATCAAAGCTGCTACGCTTTTGCATCGCAATCGACCGCTCTTTTTGAATATCTATATGCTGGCGTGGACGATCACGCTGGCCGATCTCAAGCAGGTGGTGGAGCAGCTTGGCGAGGGCTATGAGGTGGTGTTGCCCGGAACGCTATTGGCAATGCTGGCAAAAAACCTCTAATCGACTTCATATAGTCTTTATGCCGTAAGGACAATGCTATGCAGATTGAACGTATCGACCATCTGGTATTGACCGTGCAGGATATTGGCCGAACATGTGCATTTTACGAGCGTGTGCTTGGCATGCAGACGGTGATATTTGGTGATGGAAGGAAAGCGCTGCGCTTTGGTTCACAGAAAATCAACTTGCACGCAGTGGGGAATGAGTTTGAGCCAAAGGCGCTCAAGCCGGTAGCTGGCTCAGCCGATCTCTGTTTTCTCACTCAGTTACCCCTGGATCAAGTCATCGCGCATTTTCATGCCTGTGCCGTTTCCATTATCGAGGGACCGGTCAGGAGAACGGGCGCGACTGGAACCTTGCTGTCCGTCTATATTCGTGATCCTGATGGCAATCTAATCGAGGTGGCGAATGCCGTAGAATAGGCTGTTGCCTGTGTTACAATGAGTTTGTAAAGAGCATATTGCGCTCTTCTGGCTGTTTTCTCTAGTGAAAGACTGCAACGTTGCAAATTCCAGGTCGTGAAAGGACGGAGTTCATGATCGATTTTTCTCCAACGGTGGAACAGGAAGAGATACGCCAACTGGCCCGCAGCCTCGCCAGCGATCGGTTGCGTTCAGAGAGGCGTAGCGCCGAGCGCAGGGGCGATATCTCGGTGGAACTGATGCACATGCTAGCTCAAACCGGCCTCACCACACCTTTTCCTGAAGATCTTGGTGGGTCGGGTCCGATTGAAGCGGTCACGTATGTACTGATTGCGGAAGAGCTTGGTTTTGGCGATGGTGGGCTGGCGATGAACATCTTCGGCTCGATGCTGGGGCCGCTGGCTGTTGCGCTTGCCGGAAACGAGCGGCAGCTGGAACAGTATATTTATCCATTTTGTGATGCGCAGGAAGGCGCTAAAGAGCGGGGCAGCCTGGCTGTTGCCGAGCGGACAGGTGGTTATACCGTCGCCGAGATCAGTACTACGCTTCGTCGCGAT
>JAICIM010000493.1 GCA_025928885.1 Ktedonobacteraceae bacterium
GAGGTCGCGCACATCGAGCAACGTCTTGCTCCCAACCAGAGTATCAGCCATCTTCCTAATTTCTCCTTACGATGCACTCGATGCGGCCTTGCTTGCAGCCGCCTCCATAGCAGCTTTTTGCGCCTCTATTCTCTTCTGACGACGCCGTTCCGCATATTCCTGGTCGCGCGGATCGGTAACATCAGCCCAGCATGCCTTCCGATGAGCTGCATTCTCGCCCACAGAATCAAGAGAAGGCATCGTGCGGCAGATGTTACGCGCAAAATAGCAGCGCGGCATAAAGGGGCAACCCGTGGGCGGATTAAGCAGATCGGGCGGTGCGCCCTCAATCGTTCTCAGTTCCGCATGGCGCTTTTCGTCCAGACGCGGCACAGACGCAAGCAGACCAAGCGTATAGGGATGCCGGGGATTCGCAAACAGCTCTTCAGTTGGACCCTCTTCAATCACCTTGCCAGCATACATCACAATCACGCGGTCGGCCACACCAGCAACCACGCCAAGATCGTGCGTGATCAGGATCAATGACGTGCCGAACTCGCTACAGACACCCGCGATTAGCTCAAGGATCTGCGCCTGTACGGTGACATCCAGCGCGGTCGTTGGCTCGTCCGCAATCAACAATTTGGGATTGCAGGCCAGAGCAATTGCGATCATCACGCGCTGGCGCATACCGCCGCTGAATTGATGAGGATACGAATCAAGGCGCTCGGCGGCAGCAGGAATGCCGACCTGTTCCAACAACGAGAGGGCGCGTTTGCGAGCCTCGTCTTTAGAGAGCTTCAGATGAATGCGTAACCCTTCCGCGATCTGTTGCCCGACGGTCATTGTGGGATTGAGGCAGGTCATCGGATCTTGAAAGATCATGCCTATTTTGCCGCCGCGAATCTTACGCATTGCGCTCTCAGGCAGCTCTAACAGATCCTGACCATCAAACAGAATGCTGCCTCCCGCGTATTCACCGGGCGGTTGAGCGACAAGGCGCATAATCGAGAGCGACGTGACGCTTTTCCCACAACCGCTTTCACCAACAATCGCCACCTTCTCTCCCGGCTTGACCGCGAAGCTGACCCCATCGACCGCCCGTACGTACCCCGACTTCGTTTTAAAGTATGTTTTCAGTTCCTGCACTTCTAGCAGATTTTCTCCCAAGTTCGTCTTCTCCTTTTCGCTCAAGCTTACCGCTCTGTCATATGAGGATCGAGGGCGTCACGCAGGCCATCACCCACCAGATTGCAGCTCAACACCGTTATGAAGATGAGCAGCGCCGGAGCAAACACGAGCCAGGGAGCAGTATCATAGAGCGCCTGCCCATCGCTCACCATATTGCCCCAGCTTGCGGAGGGCGGATGCAGGCCAAAGTTGAAGTAGCTCAATACGGATTCGTTAATAATATTAATGCCGACGAGCAGCGTTGCGTTCACGATAATAGGCCCGGCGGCATTCGGCAGAATATGCCGAAACATCAAGCGGAAATTACCAGCACCAATAGTGCGGGCGGCAAGCACAAATTCTCGCTGCTTGAGCGCAATAAATTCTCCGCGCACCAGACGCGATGTAGTGGCCCAACTCAAGAGGGCGATCAGCAGAATGACCGTTCTGGGAGAACCATCGGAGAACGATGCAGAGAGGACAAACAGCAGCAACAGGTAAGGTACAGCCAGCATTATATCGGTCAGGCGCATCAAGAGGTTGTCAATAATCCCACCATAGTAACCGGCAACGGAGCCAATCCCCACACCAAAGATCAGCGCCACCAGCATCGAAATCAGCCCGACCAGCAGCGAAACCTGTCCGCCTGCCATCGCACGTGCAAACTGATCGCGGCCAACATCATCGGTGCCGAAGGGATATTGCCAGGAAGGAGCCTGCGCGGCGTCGGTGGGATGCAGAACATCTGGCTTGTTATGCCCGGTAATGAATGGGCCGAGGAAACAAAACGAAAACAATAGGATCAGGGCCACGAGGCCAATGAGGGCCGCTTTATTGCGAATAAACCGGTCGAAAATGATACGCCCCTGGCTACGACGCTTCTGCGTTAATGTAGGCGTCAATTCCAGTATAGGCTCGTCTTCCACAGAAGCAATAGGATTATCGACCCGTCCAGGTATATCCATGAGAATACTCCTCTCTCCTGAGATGCTACGAGTAGCGAATTCGAGGGTCCACGATACCATAGAGGATATCGGCAATCAGGTTAAAGCTAATCACAAACACGGCACTCACCACGAGCATAGCTAAGAGAACAGGATAGTCACGCACATCGAGAGAGTTGAGGAACAGCGATCCCATACCCGGCCATTGAAAAATGCCTTCTGTGATGGTCGCTCCACTGGCAACCGAGCCGAAATCGATGGCGGCCACAGTGATCAGCGGGATGATCGAGTTGCGCAAAGCATGGCGAAACAGGACGGAGACAGGACTCACGCCTTTCGCACGCGCCGTACGCATGTAATCTTGCTTCACCACATCAATTGTGCTGGAGCGCATATAGCGGCTCCATCCAGCCACGAACAGGGTAGCGAGAGTCAGTGTCGGCAAAATGATATGCAGAAATCGATCAAAAAAGGCATTAAAAGCGTCGAAGCTATAACCAAGCGTGTCAGTACCGGAGACGGGCAGCCAGTGAAGTTGGACGCCGAAGATGTCTTGCAGGAAGATGCCCAGGATAAAAGCAGGCATGGCAAGACCAAAGTAAGAAATGGTGGTCAGGACATAATCAACGATGCTGTTCTGGCGGACTGCAGAGATTGTTCCCAGAAGGATCGCCATGATCAAAGCGAGGACGAGGGCAATTGCGAATAGCTCAATGGTAAGAGGGAAGCGTTCCGCAAAGATGTCCGAAACAGGTTGATTGGTAGCAAACGAATAGCCAAAGTTGCCGATTAAACAATTTCCTAACCATTTTATATATTGTACAGGTAGGGGTTGATCCAGGCCAAAACGCGCTCGCAATGCGGCACGACCAGCGGCATCCAGGTGAGGGTTGAAGATGACCTGATCGGCCCCGCCAGGCAGTGCATGGATCAAGAGAAACATAGCAATGGAAAGCAGGAAAAGCAACGGAATGGCCTGTAGCACTCGCCGAATAATATATCGACCCATGAGTACCTCCACGAGAAAAACACGGCCATAAATACGGTAACGTTTTTTGTTAAATGTAGTCTACCATGTTTATGCCAGTTTTAACAATAATGTCTCTGGCTGGAGATCCACACCAACCAGAGACACCTTCTCTTGTTATAAGGGAATGAGTCAACGACTCATTATCAAGCCAACGAAGCTAGCACTTGCCGTCGGTACACCACCACTCCCAGATGTTGACGGTCTCAGATGCTCCCATCGGGCCGGGAAGGTAGTTATGGACGGTTTTCTTCGCGACAGCAATATCAGACGGGCTGTACAGAATAGCAAACGGGAAATCGGTCAGGTAGATATCGTGGAGCTTGTTGAAAGCATCCTGGCGCACGGCTGGATCAGCCGAGGTCTGCTCCTGCGTTTGCAGCGCATCAACTTTAGGATTGCTGTAGAAGCTCCAGTTCTGACCCTGGCCACCATTCTTAGGAATAGAAGCGGTACCAGTCAGCGTTGCGTCATCGGGATCGTAGACCCACGCATTCTCAAACTCGGCCAGATCATGTTTGCCACCGTTCAAGAAGGGACCAAAGAATTCGCTGGCGGGACGGTTATCGATATCGATCTTCACGCCAATGTCTTTAAAGTTGGACTGAAGGATCAGCTCGTCATCTTGACGCCAGGGTTTACCAGAGGTCGTGGTGTATTTGAATTCGAGCTTCTTGCCGGCCTTCGTGCGATAGCCATCCGAGCCTTTGACCCAACCATCCTGATCGAGCAGCTGATTTGCGCCAGCGGGATCGAACTTGGGGCAGGGAGCGTCGGCCTGATAGCCAGGATTGAATGCTTTACCATGATCGGTACACAACGGGAGCGCCTGGCCCTTACGAGCCGTTTTAATCAAGGTATCATGATCGATCGCCATCGCCATCGCTTTACGCACGGGGAGATCTTTACCCAGGATAGGATTGTTGAAGTTGAAGATCATGACCTCGAAGTTCGAGGCATTCGGGTTGACCACCAGATTGTAGTTCGCCAGGGCTTTGTACGAAGCAGTTTTGCTGACATCCAGGAACCAGCCAGAGGTCGAACCGCCCGACTGGAAATCTTTCAAAATCGTATCCTGGTTGGAGATAACCTTGAACACAACTTTGTCGAGATACGGCAAACCTTCAGAGGCGCGGAAGTAGTTGGGGTTTTTCACCACCGTATAATGGCTGCCAGGGACGCTCTCAGCCATCATGAAGGGACCGCTCACGACTGATGGATTCAGGTTATCTTTGGATTTCAAGATGGCATCGGGCGACATGCTCTCGAAATGATGCTTTGGTATAGGAGCAAAGCCACCATCGGTCCAGATCGCCAGGAACGGTGCGAACGCACTTTTCAGATGGAAGGTAATGCTGAGCTTATCAGAAGAGACATCAGCCGAGGTAATCAAATTGAAGCCGGTCGTGTTGGAGGCTCCAAACTTCGGATTGTTCCAGAGCTTCCAGGTGTAATCGACATCATCGGCGTTCAACGGCTGACCATCAGACCATTTCAAACCGGGTTTGAGCTTAAAGGTCCAGGTTTTCAGATCAGCACTGATATCGCCATTCGCTGCGGTCGGCAGTTCTGACACAATATAGGGATTAATTTTGCCATCTTTATCGCCAACAAACAGGGGCGAATAGATTGCCTGATCGACGAGGGTATTAAATGTTTGCGCACCACCATTAGGGATCAGTGAATCCGGCTCGTTGCCAATATCGTCGATCCACGTCCCGCCCTTGACGGGCTGAGAGTTATTGCTCTGTTGAGTGCTGCTAGTCGGTGTTCCCTGTGCGCCACAACCGCTTAACACCAGTACAAACAGTGCTAAGAAGGAAAACGCACAGACAAGAAGCCGGGGTCTAGGATTTTTCGGCATCATGTCCTCCTCGAAAAATAACTTCGGTTTCAAAAAAGGGCTACCTTAAATTTAGAATAGCATGTGTCCAGTAAGGAGTAGCAGTCTCCTCTCCTGGTTTTTATAGAGCGGACGCCAAACGTAGAACTTCATCGACTCTCACGATATAGTCTGGTCACAGAGCACGAGAACCAAACGTGCAGCTTCATCGATATTGATATAGCACCATTGAAGTTTGATTAGCGTTATATGTACTACGCTTCTTCCTGGTAATTTCTCACACAATTTCTTTAGAGATGATTGCAATAAGTCCAGACAAAAAAAGACCTGGATGAGGCTATTTTTCTGCTATGCTCATTCAGGTCTTGCGGCTGTTTTTCTATTGTAGAGCGTTCCCGACAGGAATTGAACCTGCGCACCCGGTTCCGGAGA
>JAICIM010000367.1 GCA_025928885.1 Ktedonobacteraceae bacterium
GCCCTCCCCCCCCCCCTTACCCCCCCCCGCTCCCACAACACAACCCCCCCCCCCCGGGGGCCCCCCCCCAAAAACCCCCCGCGGCTACGACATACCTTACATAAAAAGCCCTAATCGCTCCACCACAATAGCGAGAATGTTTACTGTGGTTCGAATTGCAGGACGGCGGATGGTGCCAGATGGATACGGTCGCCGCGATGCAAGAGGTGTTGATCGACACGCTGCCCCTGGTAGACGAGGCCGTTGAGGCTCTCAGCATCCTCGATGACCCAGCCGCGCTCCATCGCATCCCAGCGGACTTTAGCATGGAGACGAGAGACGCGTTGTGAGGGGACATGGACATCGTTGGCAGGCAAGCGCCCAATCGTCAGCACAGGCTTATCAAGCGGCTTCTGAGCAACAACCTTGCCATCCACTTCGATCAACAGGCGACCGGATGGATTGCCGCCGTCATCCGCGACAGCTGCACGCTGACCATTGCCAGCAACCGCAACCTCGGAGCGGGCCGCCAGCGGGATTGAAGACTGTTGTGCTCCCAGCCCCTGAGAGCGCACACCAAGCATGCGCTGAATCTCACCCTTTGGCACGATCATCGACTCGCCAGAGTAGTCCACGCTGTAGCGGTTCTGTTCTTTGAGCAAGCCAGCAAAGATGCCGTTGCGCTGCTTCAACTCCTGATAGTTGCCCTGTTCGGCGATGAGGCCATCTTTGAGCACGATAATCTCATCGACCTTACCAAGCGTGCTGAGGCGGTGCGAGATCATCAACACGGTGCGCCCTACCACCAGCTTATCGATGACGCGCAACACCTCCGCCTCCGCCTCCACATCAAGCGCGGCTGTTGGCTCGTCGAGCACGAGGATGGGCGAATCGCACAGGATGGCGCGGGCGATGGCGAGGCGCTGGCGCTGACCACCAGAGAAGTTCTTGCCACGCTCACGTACGGCGGTCTCGTAGCCATCGGGCAGGCTCATAATCGTCTCGTGAATCTGCGCCTGTCTGGCCGCCTCATAGATCTGCTCAAGCGTCGCATCTGGTCGCCCAATCTTAATGTTATCCAGGATCGTCCCCTCGAAGAGCACCGATTCCTGCAAAACCTGCGTCACATTGCGCCTCAGCACGTCGAGAGGGATAACGCGATTGTCGATGTTGTCGATCTTGACGGCCCCCTGAGTCGTCTCGTAGAAGCGAGGAATCAGCTTCACCAGCGTTGTCTTGCCGCCACCAGAGAGGCCAACCAGCGCAACCTTCTTGCCAGCCGGAATATGCAAATTGATACCCTTGAGGACCGGACGCTCGGCACTGTAGCCAAAGATCACGTTGTCAAAGCGGATATCACCCTGGAAGCGCTGCGGGCCATGATAGGGGGCGACGCTCTCGGTTACTTCGGGAGCCTGATCAAGCACCTCCTGCATGCGCTCGGCACCAGCAAGGGCTGCGGTGGCAACGTTCGTCAGCTTGGAGAGATCCTTCATCGGCTGATAGAGCTGCTTCAACAGCGAAAGGAACAGGACCAGCGTACCAGCGGTAACGGGAGGATTTGCCTGTATATTAACGATGGGAAATGTGCCGGTGGCTAAGGCAAAACAGCCCTCGCCCAGAATGACCGCCGTTCCCACCGTAATCAGCAGATTGACCACTGGCGTAAACTGCGCCTGCAATCCACCAGCTTCCAGACCTGCCTGACGGCTCTTGCCAACGTAGCGGTTAAAGCGTATAGCTTCGCGATCTTCCAACGAGAACGCTTTGAGCACGGTGATCGCGCCCACGTCTTCGGTAGCAACGTCGGCGACCTGCCCAACCGATTTCGATGCTCGTTTCGCGGCTGCTTTGATGGAGCGAGTATACGTAAAGATAATGATGAACAGAGCAGGAACCATCACAATTGAGATAACCGTAAGTTGCACCTGCGCGGCCATCATCAGCACAATTGCGTTTAAAACGGTGAAGACGCTGCCCAACAGATCAACCAGGCCGTCGGTAATCAGCTTCTCGACGCTGGCAATATCGCCAGTGATGCGCTGCACCAGATCGCCCTTTTTCTGCTTGCCATGCCAGTCCAACGAGAGGCGCTGCAAATGATCGAACAGCTTCTCGCGCAAACGGGCCGTTAGATGTTGAGCAATATAGGATGCCAGGAATTGTTGTGCATAGGTAAAAGCCGAATCGAGCAATCCTAGCACAACCAGCATGATCAGGAGAAAGGTGATCGTGGTAAAAATGGCCTGTGATTGTCCGGCGGCAACCGGCTTGAACAGATTTAAGATTGCGCTATAGAACCCCCCTGGATCAGTATGTGGGGGGGTCGCTTTATCGATAATAAACTTCGTGACAAAAGCAACCTGTCCGGCCACAATCACCTCTAGAATGGTCGAGATAAACGCGCCGACCACTAGCAGACGATAGCCTTTGAGATTGCTATATAGGAAACGGGCAAGGAAAACCATCTCTCTGCACCTCCTTCTCGACAGGCAGATAACATGCACCCATCATCTGTCCTCTTGTGCATACAACACCGCCCAATCCACCGGGATAGGGAGTTTTAGCCAGAAGCTCCCTTCATACCAGGCAACTGAGGTGGGTAATTTATGCTGCTATTATGCCATATTGTTCAGTCGCTTGTATATAACTCGCATGATTGCCAATCTATAAATTTACCCGATGCATGACACTGTTCAATGCATGTAATTATCCGCTTTATTCGGCAGTACTATACAAACGCAGAAGTGCAAAAATATTGGCATATGAAATTCATGGTACCAGAAACTGGTTATATACTGGCAGACCGCCCTTCGGCTATCCCCACAAAGTACCAGATGAGGGCGATATCCTGAAGAAGCAAGCGCTGCTACCATAAGTTGATAAACAAGAAAACATCTGAGCATTTCTCGAAGTTCGTAATCACATGGTTACGAACTTCGAGGGTATTTAAGGAAAAGCGAGGAATCATGCGTTATTATTTGTATAGACCTGACCGGCTCGATAAAATGGCTGAGAAAAAGTCGTCGCTACAACCAGATTCCAGCTTCTGGATTGTGCTCTTAATGACGATGCTCCTGCTCTTTGCCATTGCCCTGCTCAATCGTGGCTTCTAGTATAGTGTGCATTATTTATGGCCCTGTGAAACAATGATGGATAAATGTAAGGTGCGACGCCTCTTTACTTCGCACGGAATGGCGCAACAGAGAGAGGCGTGTTTATGAGTGCAGCAGTTCTATGCGCAACCGGGCCATTTCTGCGCGGAAAGAATCTTCCATTGCGGCCTTCTGCTCAGGTGGCAGAAAGCTATGGCGTACGCCGTTGAGCAGGATCTCATCAATCTCGTTCAGATCGAGGTGAAGCGGCTCGTAGAGGGCTATGACATTCTGGTTGAGGGTCGCGTTAAAGAGAGGGGGATCGTCCGAATTGACCGTTAAAGGGACGCCAGCATGATACAGGTGCAGGAAAGGATGCGCGTCCAGGCTGGGATAGATGCCCAGGCAGGTGTTGCTGAGGGGACAGGTTTCCAGCGGCACCTGATGCGTCGCTAGATGTGTCACCAGCTCGCCATCCTCAATTGAGCGCACACCATGACCGATCCGTTCGGCATGCAGCGTTCGCAACGCGCCCCAAACGCTCGCGGGTCCATCGCCCTCTCCGGCGTGGGGAACGCTGTGCAATCCGGCCTCCAGCGCCTTTTCAAACCAGGGTGCGAACTGCTCTGGCGGATATCCCAGTTCGTAGCCACCAAGCCCCAGCGAGATCACACCCTCGTTCTTGCACTCTATCGCCACTGCTGTTGTAAACTCTGCCCGCTGCCTGCGATCTGCCTCGTCGGGAATATCGCGCACAATATCAAAGACCCAGCGTATCTCGACGCCAAAGTCCTGCTTCGCCCGTTCGCGCCCCTTTTGCAGACCGCTGAAATAGACATCATGCGGAATACCAACCATGTAGCGATGCGTGCTGGCAGAAAACGTCACCTCAGCATAGCGCACATGCTGCCGCGCCATCTCAGCTCCAAATTCATAAACAACCAGTTCATAATCCTCCGCTGTGTGCAGGCAGGCACAAATGGCAGAGTAAATATCAACGAAATGGGGAAAGTTGCGAAACCGAAACCACTGGCGCATCTCTTCCACCGTTGAAGCAGGCAGCGTCACACCATTGCGTTGTGCCAGCTTGAGCAGCGTGGCAGGCTGAATCGATCCCTCCAGATGTACATGTAGCTCAGCCTTTGGCACGGCCTGTAAATATCGTTCGATTGCCTGAATATTCTCCATACATATTCCTTTTTCGCTAGTAACCACCGTTTAGGTTACTAGTATAACTCATGGAGAATCTCTCTGACAAGTCCCTCACATAATGTCGTAGCCGCGCGACTTTATGCGAATTTGAAAGGAATTTTCATCGTGTTAATCAGGGCCAATTTTCTCAGCTTATCCGGTTATACTCGCAGCATGCTCAACAATGTGTCGAGCATCCCTCGATGGTTGCAAAACCAGACTGTATTTTTCATGGAATACTGACCCCTCAGATACAGGTCTCAGGAGAAAGGAACATGGCTATCATGTATACAATTATGCGACAAATAACGTTTAAGCCCGGTGTTATGGAAGAAGCGGCCCGCAGAACAGAAGAGGTTTTCTTGCCCTTCTTGAGCAATGAGCCAGGATTTATTGAGTTTTATTCGATCCAGGTTGGCGAGCAGACAGCGTTGAGCATCAGCATCTTTGACACGAAAGAGCTGGCCGAAGAAGGGAATCGCCGTGCCTTCGAGTGGGCCAGAGAACAGCTTTTCCCGCTGGCAGAGGCACCGGCACAGGTCGTTGGCATGGGCGAAGTGCTCCTGCATCAGAAAAAGGCTTGACAAATGTTCTAGAATATGTTACCTTTTGGTCACATATGGACGAGGAATTTACACCGATCTGGAAGGCGCTGGCCGACCCCAGCCGTCGTGCAATACTGGACCTGCTCAGGGAACGGCCTCGCACCACTGGCGAGATTAGTGGCGAGATCAGCTCCCACTATCAGGTCTCGCGCTTCGCCGTGATGAAGCATCTCGCGGTGTTAGAGCAAGCTGGTCTGATCGTGGTCAGACGCGAGGGACGTGAACGCTGGAACCATCTCAACGCTGTTCCTCTCCAACACATCTACCAACGCTGGTTAAAACCCTATGAGGCCCAGTGGGCGGCCTCTCTGTTACGGATGAAACATTTCGTCGAGACTTCTGGTGAAAGGCAAGACATGATGACTGAGCAAACCACCGTCAAACCACAATTCGATTTCATGCAGATTGAAATGGATGTCACACTTCAAGCCAGCCCGGAGCGCGTTTTCCACGCCATCACCCACGATATCGCCTCCTGGTGGGACGAGACCTGCACTTATAAACGAGGCAAAATGATCCTCGAACCCGAAGTTGGCAAACGCTTCTACGAAGATTGCGGCAATGGAGAAGGCTCACTTTTCGGCACCGTCACGCTGATCGAGCGGAACAAGCTGCTCGAAATAGACGGTCATATGGGCATGGATCAGCCCATCCAGGGCTTTGTTCGCTACGAACTGGTCCCACAGGGCGAGGCAACGTTGCTCAAGTTCACCCATCGCGCCGCTGGCAAATTGCGTGCTGGCATTCAGGAAACTTACACCGAGGGCTGGACAGAGATGATTAAGGGACGCTTACCCGCATTTTTGGAACAAAGCAAATAGCACAAAATGCACAAATTATAGGGAAATGATGCATCATTTCCCTATAATTTGTGCATTTTGTGCTATAAGAGTGCTAGAGCAGCTTGCTCTGGCGCTCGCATTTCTCCCAGGTCTGGATGTAATCTTCGGCGGAACGGAAGAACGGCAGCAGGTCGTCATCGGTCAGGCCAACGTTTTTCAAATCCTGGACCAGATCGGGCAGCATCCCATAATGGGCCACCCCATCGATATTGATATCAAAGTCGCGTTGACCGGCTCGTGAGCGCTTCAGCGGCGCGTTATCCCCCTCCATCGCCTGCCATTTTTGCCAGATCGCCAGCACCTTTGGATAGATCTCGTGTACCCGCTGCGGATCGCGCTCCGAAGCGCCCGGCTGCTGTCCGATCTTGACCAGAAACGCCGCCCGCTGCTCCCAGGGTTCGTCGCCGGTCAGCAGCCCTGGACGCTCCAGTTGATCGTCGCTGGTGGCGAAGAAGCCTTTGGCGAAATGTTTGACGCGCTCGAAGATTTCCAGCAGATCAACCGGCTCGGTCCAGGGATTGTAGCCAGCCTTGTAGAGCGCGACGGCCTGCCAGATATCACGATCCATATCGTCGTAGACATCGCCTTGCAGCACGCCCTCAAAGCGATACTGGCGCGGATCAATCAGCGGCTCACCATAGCGCACACCGTTCTCCTGCGCCTCGGCCTGCTCTCCCCTCAACGCCCGGCGCTTCGGATCAATCCCCATGCCCGCGACATTGTAATCGAGGAAATAGCCAGCGTTGAGGCCAAAGCGTGGAGCATTGAATTTGGCGAACCCGTTGGTGTCAGTGCCGATAGCGACGCCGCGCCCGCCCATCTTCTCAACGGCATAGAGATACGCCTGCGCCCACGTCCGGGATGAGCCGGCACAATCGTCGCGCACCTTCCCCTTGAGCGCGGGAATCACGTCCCCCACGTCGCGAATGTCGATCTGGCAGGCGATCGGCGCAATGATCCCTCCCAACTTGCGAATGCGCTCGACCTGTTCAGCCGTCTTCAAGCCCTCGCTGGCACATTTATGGATGCTCTCCGTCTCCGTGTGCCGCTGCCACGATAGTTCGCGAAAACCGATATGCCCGGCCACAACGGGATAGTCGAACTGCTCAACCAGCGTCAATGTCTCCTCAACGGCCCGGTGCGACATATGATCGACCTCGATCAGCATGCCCAACTTCGCCATCTCTTGCAGGAAAAATCGCCCTTTGCTTGTGAGGCCCGCGCTATTCATATGGCCGCCGCTCACCTGCTGATACGGCGGGTTGTATCCCTGCGTCACGCGCCCAATCTCGATGGCTGGCCCCGGATCTACTTCCAGCTGGAACTGAATATCATACGCGCTGCCATCTTCAATCTGAAAATATTTATGATGCAGGAAATAGTTCACGAGGCTGAAAACATCCTGATAGATAGCGCTACCAGAAATAACGTTATTAGCCATGTGAACGGGGAAGAGGTGACGAACGCCGAGATCGTGATAGAGGTGCTGAAGGTAGGAGCGCATCTCGTCTTCGCTCACAGCGTCGGGATCTTTCCAGTTCCCCAGCGAATCGACCTCGATGCCCAGCAC
>JAICIM010000170.1 GCA_025928885.1 Ktedonobacteraceae bacterium
CCATCAGGCTTCACATAACACCATTGTCCCGACGAGTTCATGCCAAAGATCAGGATGTAGATCTGATTGTTGGCCCATTTCCCGTTTGTGTTGTTCTGAAGCGTTACCGGGAAGGTGCCATTGCTGTTCCCACCGCCGGTCGAAGTCGTCGGCGTCGCTGTTGGCGTTGTGCCAGTGCTGCTGCCCACTGTATAGGTAAAATGGGACGTGTCATAGAGCGGGCCACTCTTTTCATAGGTGAACCAGTATTCCAGCACCGTGCCATTGCTGAGATTGCTGACCGTTTGTTCCCAGGTGCCATTGTTGTTGGTCATGCGAAAGTTTTGCTGGTTTGCGCCATTGTTCAAATAATGCACATCGACCAGGGTCGAAGCGGTTGTCGGCGTAAACCAGATTTTGACCTGTGTACTGCTCAGTGCTGTCACTCCCTGAGTAAAGTCGGCAGCGGCATGCGCAACCGCATAGGGGATCGCAGCGAGTAAGATCAGTACCAATGTTAGCCACGCGATGTATTTGCTTTTTAGCAAGCGTTTCATGAGTGTTCTCCTCTCTCTTGAGAAAGCGGATCGAGTTGTCATAGCATCTGGTAGAGAAGACAAGATGATATGGCATCCAGGCAGATGTTCTGAAGAGGGCAAGAGGATGGATCGAAGAGATATCGTGTTCGCACTCCTTGCGCTCCATCTGCTTCGAGTTGAAATAAGCTACATATTGCAGATTTCATGGGATCGCTCCCGGGATCGATTTCAGGATACCTTGAACGCATTTCATTGTCAAGCAAAGGGTGTCAATTTGTGCATTTTGCGCTATGCCCCGGGCATATCCCACCCCCTCTAGCCACAGCAGAGATTTCCTGTATAATGGCGGAAGATCATGAGCAGAGCTTTGCGCCCTTGCAACATTATCTCTTGATCTTGAGTATTTTATAAGACAAGGAACGGGAAACATGCTGCCCACATCACGTTACATGCCACAACTTTGTTGCTTCCTGCTATTTTTGCTGTTGACCCTGCTGCTTCAGGGCTGCGAGGCAAGCTACAGCGGCGCGGAGAGCGGTACGAATGCCTCCACCAACGCGACCACGGGTATAAAAGGCTTCACAACGGCAACCATGACTCGCGTCCGGCCAACTCAAGGGAGCACACATGCTTCCAGCAGTAAATATCGCATCCTGTTTGATAATGCTCATGCGGAGAGCGCGGGCAATGCTGATTGGGTGATAAGTGGCGCTCAACCAGATCCATTGAAAGAGAATCCGCACCCGACGAAGGAGACTGATTGGACGGGTGGCCTTAGCTCCTGGGGAGTGGCGCTCCAGCAGGCGAAGCGCTATATTTTGATGACTAATGCCAGTCCTTTCACCTATGGCAACGCCAGCAATATCACTGATCTCAGCAAGTTCGATGTCCTGATCCTGCCGGAGCCGAACAAACGTTTCACCAGTGCCGAAAAGACGGCCATTATACGCTTCGTGCAGAATGGTGGTGGCCTGTTTATGATTGCCGACCATTCTCAGAGCGACCGCAACATGGACGGCATCGACTCGCCGGGCATCTTTAACGATCTTATGCAGAACAACGGCGTGGCAAACGATCCCTTTGGCTTTCAGATCGACCTCAAGAACATCAGTAGTCAGAACCTGAGCAATGTTACTCATCAGCCGCACCCGGTATTGAACGGTCCGTTTGGCGCGGTGAAGGGGAGCATCATCCGCAACGGCACCACCATGACGCTGCATCCCACGGCGAATTCTCAGGTATTGGGCCTCATCTATCTTAATAGCGCCTCATCCAGCGGGAGCAAAAACGCCTTTCTGGTTGCCAGTAGCTATGGGAAGGGGCGCGTGCTTGCCATCGGCGACAGTTCGACGATGGATGATGGCACATGCAGGGGGAACGATGTGTGCTATAACGGCTGGAACGATCCCGCCGCGCAGAATAGCGCTCTATTCTTAAATGGCACAGCCTGGCTAGCAAAGGCGAGCTGACTTCTAGTAAACGCTACTTGTCTGAACGGCCTGAATATAAAGAGAGCGCTAAGAAGCTTTATTAGACTTCTCAGCGCTCTCTTTTATCGCTATTTGAAAAGCGTGCTGTTAGAGGTCAGGCGCGACCAATCCATGCATGCCAAGCGTGAGCGATGTTTCTCCTCCATGATGGACATCGTGTTCGATGAGGTGCCAGATGATCCACGAGCGCGTGACGATCTCGCCCTCATCATCAAGTTCTTGCTCCCACTCGGCGGGCGTCCAGCGATCGATGGATGCCTGCATCAGTCGCCAGGTTGCTTCTAGTCCTGTCACCAACTCGGCGGCGCTGCGCCTGGGCATCCCCTTCCGATCCCAGTTGTTGTACGACTCCATCTCCTCCCCGCCTTCATGGATGACCAGCGTAAACCAGCGAGCGCGTGCGCCGATGATATGCAGCACAATGTCTTCGACTGAGCGGAGATTGGGAACCGCGCTCGCCGACAGTTGATCGGGCGAAAGCGGGGCAAGCGCTTTAATGAGTAAGTCCTGGTAGTTGCTCCATCCAGCGAGCAACGTTGGGAATGTTGATTGCGCGATAGCCATATTGAGCTTCCTTTCTGACGCTATCTTCTTCATCCATCACATTCTAACAGAAAAACAGGGTATGATCGATCCGTTTTATGTATTGGATTGCAGCCACGCGGTTTGCAGGCATTGTTTCAACAGCACGACGTTGGTGAGCGGTCCGACGCCTCCAGGTGTGGGGGTAACGGCTCCAGCGACCGTGCTGACCGAGGCGAAATCGACATCGCCAGTAATGCCGCCCCCTGGTTTGGCGTTGATGCCGACATCGATCACGGTTGCCCCGGGACGAACCATTTCAGCCGTGACCATATTTGCTCGTCCGACAGCTGCAACCAGCACATCAGCTTCCCGCGTGATTTCTGACAGGTTGACGGTGCGCGAATGGCAGATGGTGACGGTTGCATGCTGCTGCAATAGCAGGATTGCCAGCGGCTTTCCAACCACGTTGCTGCGGCCCAGAACTACCACGCGTCGTCCCTCCAGCGGCGTGTGAGTTCGTGCCAGGACCTCCATGACCGCTCCGGCAGTTGACGGCAGGAGGCTGGGGAAGCCCAGCAGGAGGTTTCCCGCGTTGTGGGGGCTGATGCCATCGATATCTTTTGCGGGTGCGATCGTTTCGGCGACCATTTGCTGTGAAAGATGGGCCGGGAGTGGCATCTGGACGATAATGCCATGCACAGAGGCATCGGCGTTGAGGCGTTGCAGGGCGCTACGCAGATCGTCAGACGAAATATCTTCGGGCAGCTGATCCAGCCGCGCCTGGACGCCGACATCGTTAGCGATGCGGAGGATGGCCTTGCTATAGACGCCCGAAGCTGCGTCGCCGCCCACGCGTACAACCACGAGGCCGGGAGCATGTCCGCGACTTTCCAGGTAGCGTTGCACGTCGTTACGTAATTCTACGCGCAATTCTGCACTGAGCGCTTTCCCATCAATACGAGCTGCAACCATCGTTTAGCCCCTCTTTTCTACTGTTTCTTTCACCTGCTGGCTGACCGTCGCGAGCGTCTGTAGCGCCTGTTCCAGCCGTTGATTGAGCGTGCCGACCAGCTCCTGATCCTTCATGGAGGTCACGTTGACGCGTACCATCCATGAAGCTCCATTGCCGGAGCTGACGGCCAGAGCAGAGGCCGTTGCGATATCGCTGAGCACACGGGCGTTGCCGATTTGTGCGATGCGGAGGCAGTAATTGACCAGTTCGGCGGCGCTCTCAGCCATCGCCAGCGGCACCAGGGCTGCTTCCTTCAGGCTCTCCTGAACCGCTTTTGTGCGTGCAGCCTTCTCTTCGGCAGTGGTGCGCGGCAACTTAAAGCTGGCCGACAGAGTGCCATAGGCGGCTATATCTTGCTGCATGAGTTGTTGAAAGCGATCGCGCAGCTGTTCCGCCTGTTGGAGCAGCGTGGTGATCTCTTCCTGTACATCGGCGTAGTCGGCCTTGCCCAGCGTCAGGCGCGAGACCATACAGGCCAGCGCTGCTCCCATTGCGCCGCTGAGTGCGGCAGCGGACCCGCCGCCGGGCGTTGGTTGTGCAGATGCCAGGTCATCAAGATAATCACGTAAAGGTTTATCTAGATACATAGTAGCGTTGTTGCCCCTTAAAAGTTGTTCAAAATTGTTTGCGCCATCCTACAGTTGCCTGACACCTGAGATATATCGGTGTCTGCAACTGGGAGTGGGTAATCTTACCGCTTTAGTGTATCGTTTCTTCCCACCTATCGTCAATGTACGTTTCGCCACTAAAAGGTCAACAATCCTGGGATAAAGGTGAGGAAATCTCTGCTGAGGCAGCTACATTGTGAAGATCACCTGGTCAGCATGTCTTTTTCTGTTGGACAATTTTCTTCAGTCCTATCTGTTCCACAATCTCAGCAAACTGTTTGCAGAGAGCAATACATGGTTGAATGAATTCCTCCTGGCGCGAAATTTGGAGGTCTATCAGATGCATGTGAACTGCGGCATAGAGAACACAAATCTCATTATAGTCCAGTGGTGTTTCTTTTTCCCACTCTTCCCGTTGCAACATATCATTCAATTTGGTTTTTAGCCCCGAAACAACCTGTTTAGCAAAAGGAATATTCGGTAACTTGTCAGGTTTAGAGAAAAGTACACGTTCAAATAAGTATAGCGCGTCGCTCAGTTGTCTGATAGTTGGGAGGCTAAACAATATCTTCGATTTTGCTTGCGTTTGTTGTATATGCTGTTTGCGCCTATTCCTCTTGTTCAAGATACTCATCCTCCGCCTGATGAATAGGATTTCTAAAAATAAAAAGATGCCTTTCTTCTCTAGTAGCTTCCTTGCCTCAGTTCTGTTGTTGGCTTAAATTTATCACAGAAGCATTCGTCAGAAATACAGGTGACGGACATACTGAAATTTGAGGTGCGCTTTTCGAGTTGCATGATAGTAGAATCTTCTATATACTTTTGGCAAGCAAACGTACCGAAGAAGGATGGAGATGTAATGATGGATAGTGTTGATTGGACGAGCTTTGGACTTCCCGCTTTAATTGAAACGGGAACGGATGGCTTCCCTCACGCAGGAAAAATGACGCGCTGGTATAGAGAACAAAATAAGCAAACAGATGTAAGTTGGACTCAGAAACGTCTGGCGCATGAATTAGGGTTGACAGAACGGTCAGTATATTATCTTGAGAGTCACAATGTTGGGCTTGATTCCATTTCTCTTCGTCGCAAATTAGCACGCTTGTTTACTATCTCTCCCATTCTCTTCGGGTTGTCCTGTCTCAAGGATGAAACTGATCCTGGGCAAATTGTCAAGCGGTACCGCAAGATGGAGCCGAAACATCATCCCTTGCGTAGCCAAAGAGGACTCGCAAGAGCGCTTAGTCTGACAGAGAAAGCTATACGAGACATGGAAAACAGGAATGTCGGATTGGATTCTATTACGCGTCGCCGTGTAGTTGCTCATCTACTCTCTATTTCTCCGGTAACGTTGGGTATTATCACCCTTGAGGAAATATTGCTTCTAGAGCGACGAACAGTACCGACCTCGCCGCGTATTGGAGGGCAGGAAGAAAAAGAAGCGATCTTTGATCTAACTGTCTACGAAAATCGTCTCAAAACCCTCTGGAACCGCAACCATACCTGCACAGCGCAAGACCGTCTGACACAAATTGCCGCTGATATGTCACGCCTCGCAACTGAGCTGCCCTATGTCTGTAGCAATGATGAGAAAGTGGTGCGGGCTGTCCTCTGTCGTTATCACCATCTTTATGCACACGTTCTACGCGATCAGGGGCGATATGATGTAGCGATAGCGGAACTAGAGAAAGCAGCTATTTTAGCTGAAAGGGCTAAAGATCCTCACCTGCTGATGGTAACACTGCTTCGGATTGGAAGTGTACTCCGCGATAGAGGAACTGTGACTGAGGCGCAAGCAAAGATAGAAGCTGCCAGGAATAATAGCGCGGGAGCAAATCAGAGAAGAAAACAAGCGTATTCCGATTATCAGGCTGCTATTGGTTGCTATGCTAGAATACGCAGTCTAGAATGTATTCCCCAAGCCTTACAGGGTGTAGTCTTGTTTGATGAGGGGTATGTACAGGCACATCTAGCACAAGGAAATCGGGAAGCAAGGCGAGCTGCAATTGCTCGTCTCGAATCTGGTGGAAAAATAATAGCAGAGACAAAAGATATGCTTGAGGAGGAGTTCGCAATTAGAATTACCCTGCGAACATATCACAACACCAAAGCTGCGGCAATGCTTGCGGCAGGTTGGCCCGATGAAGCCCTTCGGGAACTCAGCGACTTGATGGATCTTCCAGAAGAAGGAGATATGAGCAGGCAAAATGCCTATACCGGGTATCTCTGGTCACAAGCCTACGCCGACCTGGGGATAATTGACGCGGCAGCAACTCCAGCACAAGATGCTTTAACCATAATGAAGCAGATCAAATCACGTATTCATATGATGCGTATAGCTGGACTACAAGGTCAATTAAGTCAGCTTGATAACAAACACATCGAGGTCATTCGTTTAGGTGTGATGGTCAATTCATAAGGAGTGAAACATGTATCATCGAACTGTTAGAGTGTATCCCAATGGTCAGTATGTAACAGGAGAACAACAAAAACCTGGTACGTTCTTGCCAGATTCGACCTATGCAGAGGCGTTAGGTGCGCTTGTTATTTGTTGCGCTGATGCTGTTATTTTGCATCAAGGGTTGTGGTTGATTGCTAAACGAGCGTGGGAACCTCACCCCGATTGGTGGGTAATTGGTGGACGGATGCGCAAAGGAGAGCTGATTGAGCAAGCACTACGGCGGAATCTACAGCGAGAATTGCGCCTGGATATTTCTGAAGACCGCCTCCAAAATATTATCGGTTACTATAGTCAGATCTGGGATACGAGAGCGTGGGAGCCAGCAGCGAATGGATGCCATACGTTCTCAATCACAACAGCAGTCCATTTGAGCACTGAAGAAAAAGCGCATATTCGTCTCAATGAAGAGTATGTTGATTATCAATGGATCAACCCTGTATACATGATAGAAAACGCTGACCGATTTCATCCATGCCTCGTACAAATAGCACAGGATATCCTCCGATGTGTGCAGAAGTAAAATCAAATCGAACTACAGTTATCCTGATGGCTTGTATATGGGTGAGATCAGCGCTAGAATACAGGCACCGAAGAAACTATTTAGAATAGGGAAAGAGCATGTCAACTACAATTGGGCCAACGCTGCATCTGATGCGGGTTTATGATAAGTTGATCGAGATGTATGGCGAACCAAAGAACGAGCCTGACAATGATCCCCTCGGAGGGCTGGTTGCAACCATCCTCTCGCAACATACCTCTGATATCAATTCGGGACGCGCTTATCAACAGCTGATCGATACATTCCCCACCTGGGAAGCTGTACGCGATGCACCAACATATTTAGTGGCAGAAGCGATTCGTTCGGGCGGGCTTGCGAATATCAAAGCGCCCCGCATTCAAGATGTGCTGCAAACGTTGACGGACCAGCAACAGGCCCAGGGAGGCAAGCAGACGCTAAGTGAGTATTTCTATGACGAGTTGATGAAACGGGAGACGGAGGAGGCGTGGCGGTATCTGCAAAAGCTGCCAGGGGTGGGGCCGAAGACGGCAGCCTGCGTTTTGATGTTCCACTTAAACCTGCCCGCTTTTCCACTCGATACGCACGTTCATCGGACAAGCCAGCGCTTAGGGTTGATTCTCCCTAATGTCGATGCTGACAAAGCTCATATCCTCTTTGCCCGCGTCCTCCCGCCTGAATGGGTCTATCCACTGCATGTGAACCTGATCACGCATGGCCGCCAGATTTGTCATGCTCAACGGCCTGAGTGTTCACGCTGTCCCCTTTATAGCCAGTGTGCCTATGTGGGCAGCGTCAATGCGCAGGAAACAGCTATCCCCAATGGATAGCGACATCTCTATAGGACTTTATGGAGGAGTTCGATCCTGAAAGTTGTCTTCTGGACGGGAAGAAGGGTATTATTATAGGCAAATTCATATTTATAAAATCGTACATACGATATGATGTGCCTTTTCACGTCTCTGCGCCTTCTTTACAAGGCCGGGAGAAGGCGTGGTATTGATGCAAAAAAAACGTCTTAAGAGGTGGATTACATGCACCTGAATCAGTTTAGAAAACATGTTTTCATCCTATCCCTTCTTCTGCTACTTCTGCCTGGCGTTCTGGCCGCTTGTAGCACTCCAGGCGACGGGCAAGGGGGGGATCAGCTGGCCTCATCGCGTGTCTTGCCAGCGGAACAGGATGAATCGCAGAAACGAGCGCAGGCCAGCTCGCCAGTACAGGTCTCTACACGCAACAACGGTCCCTGGGGAATTGCGCTTGACGAGGCGCGTGGCTTTGTCTGGGTGGCTGAGCCGGGTTGCGATCCCAAGCCGCCCTGCCCTTCCGCATTTCCAACCAAGATCACGAAATTTGCGATGGCCGATGCCAGCTACATTCAGGATTTTCCAGAGCCTGATGGCAAGTATTCCAGTCCCTTCTTCCTGGCCGTCAATCCCAGTGATGGGCATGTCTTCTTCACCCAGCCAGACAGCGACGCCATTGGCATGCTTTCGCCGGATGATAATCGTTTCCAGCAATGGAAAACCACGACGGGCAGTACCCCTTATGACCTGCTGATTGACAAGAATGGGAACATCTGGTTTACGGAATGGACGGCCAGCAGTATCGGTTTTCTGAACCCTAAAACAGGTAAAATTGTAGAAACACCGACACCAACGGCTAGCGCCAATCTTTATGGTATTACGCTCGATGCCAAAGGCAATGTCTGGTTCGCCGAGAACCGCAAAGGAGTCGCGCAGATCGGCATGTTTACCCCAACCACTGATGGCAACATTACCATTAAGGAGTTCCTCATTGATGGTACGTTGCGCTCTCAGCCACACCTGCTGGCAGCCGCGCCGAACGGCCATATCTGGATCACCGAAGGCTTCCTGGGCAACCTCACGGAGTTCGATCCCGCGACCGACACTCCTACCCACTATAAGGTTGCCTCAGCGTGCCGCAGACCTCCCGACAACTGCACACATATATCCGGTATCAGCATTGATAAAGATGGCAATATCTGGTTTAGCGATTCGCTGAACGCCACGGTCGGTTACTTCGTGCCGTCAAAACAAATTGCCAAGATCCAGCCTCTGACTGATTCCAATGCACACCCGCACGACGGTTTGGCGGTTCAGAGCAACGGAACTGTCTGGTTTACTGAACAGTTCGGTTCGCTCCTCCCCGGTGAGCTACAAGGTCCGGCGCTGGTGATGTGGCCGAAAGGCACGCTGAAATAGCGCATAGGCGTTCCAGGTTTTCTCTGACAGAGGCAACAACAGCTTTCTGCCTCTGTCAGATCTCGCTCTTCATCCCTCTTTTCATCTTTTCTCAAATACTGTATGCAGAACGCTGGTGTCCCTCCGATTGTATTGTCTTTCTCGAAGAGATATGATAAAAATTGAATATATGTATCCCTGTAAAATGAGCAGAATGATCCAGTTTTTGCATAATTTGCCCTACTTTTTATGGCGATTGCTGTTCTATATAAAATAGTATAGATTGAAGGAGTCCCGCGTGACGATGGTAAAGACAAAGGTGATGCTCAGCATGTTCTTCATCCTGCTCATCCTTGCCGGGAGTTTTTCGGCCTGTACATCGTCGCAGCAGACGGATAGTGGTGATCAATTCATCGCCGCTCCCCGTATCGTGCCAGCGGAACAGCCAGAATCCTCTCAACGCGTGCAAGCCACAAAAGCTCGTCTGGCCCCAACAAAAACGAATCCCTGGGGCATTGCTCTTGATGAGGCGCGGGGCTACGTCTGGGTCGCGGAACCAGGATGCGAAATGATCCCGACGTGTGACGGGACGTTTGCCTCCTACATCGGAAAATATGCACTGGCGGATGGAAGCATGATCGCCGATTATCGACAGCCAGATATGGGGCCTGCTCAGAAGAAATACTCCAGCCCGCTGTTTGTCGCCGTGAATCCCAAAGATGGTCACGTCTGGTTTACGGAGCCGAACAGCGATGCGATCGGCGAACTGAGCGCCGATGACAGCATGTGGAGCAATTATGCGCAGGGGATAACGCCGGGGAGCGCCCCCTACGATCTGGTATTTGATAAAAATGGCAATATCTGGTTTACCGAAATAAAGGGCAACGCCATCGGTTTTCTCAATACGAAAACACATAAGATTGTCGAGACCGCCACGCCTACTCTCGGTAGCCATCCATATGGCATTACCCGCGATGGCAAGGGCAACATCTGGTTTGCTGAGAATGGCAAAGGCGTCTCGCAGATCGCTACCTTTGCGCCGACCAGCACAGGCGCAATCACCATTACCGAGTATCCGATTGATCCGGCCCTCATCTCGCAGCCACATTTGATTACCGCCGATCCACACGGGATTATCTGGTTTAGCGATGGGTTTACCGGCAACATCTCGCGCTTCGATCCCGCCACGCAGGCCGTCACTCATTACAGAGTTGCCTCAACGTGTCGGCGCGTGAACAATTGTACGCATATCTCAGGGATTATCGCCGATAAAGATGGGAACATCTGGTTCACCGATTCGTTGAATGCAGTGGTTGGCTGCTTCGATCCCGCTAATAGCACTGCAAAAGTCTCGCTCATCAACGATCCCAATGCTCATCCTCATGATGGGCTGGCGCTTCAAAGCAACGGCACGCTCTGGTTTAGCGAGCAATATGGCTCACAGCTCAAGGGCGCTCCTGTGCCTGGCCCGGTGTTGGTCATGTGGCCGAAGGGCGTGCTGAAGTGAGGCGGGAGAGCGATGGGGATGGTGATATACTGTGGGCAGAAAAGCGATTCTCTCTTCACTATCTGAAAGGCAGATTATCCCATGCTTATCGATCTCAGGAGTGACACAGTAACGCAACCAACACCCGCAATGCGCGAGGCCATGTATCGCGCCGAACTGGGTGACGATGTGTATGGCGAAGATCCGACGATTAACCGTTTGCAAGAACTGGCCGCCGAGATCAGCGGCAAGGAGGCAGCCCTCTTTGTGCCGAGCGGCTCAATGGGTAACATTGCCGCCGTCCTCTCTCACGCTGGACGCGGCCAATCGGTGATTGTTGGCGACCAGTCCCATATTTATCGCTACGAGGGCGGTGCTGCTTCAACACTGGGCGGTTCACCTATGTATGTTGTGCCAACGCACCCCGATGGCATGCTCGATCTGGACACGCTGCGGGCGGCGATTGCCGATGATAGCGATGAACACGTTGCTCCGACCGCACTGGTCTGCCTAGAAAATACGCATAACCGCTGTGGTGGGACGGTGTTGCCAACTAAGCAGATCGCCACGATTGCTGACATCGCTCATGCACAGGGCGTGGCGGTGCATATGGATGG